>CALKCV010000035.1 GCA_938083405.1 uncultured Microcoleaceae cyanobacterium
CTTGTTGCTTATAGCACTATTATGAATAAGCAGCCTTATTTTCGCTACGCTTATATAGATGCTTTCGCGGGAACTGGATATCGAGAGCTTAAAAAAGAAGAAGATCGAGAAATATTAATATTTCCAGAGTTTGACTTACCAACGCAAAAGTTTTTTGATGGGTCTGCACGGATTGCACTACAGGTACAGCCAAGATTTAATAAATATATTTTTATCGAAAAAAATGAGAATAAAGTATTGGAACTAGAAAGGCTAAAAGAAGAGTTTACAGAACAGGCTAACGATATTCTGATTGTTAACCAGGATGCCAATCAATATATTGCTAAGTTGTGTTCTGGAGACTGGAGTAAGCGGCGGGCAGTGCTGTTTTTAGATCCTTTTGGAATGGATGTCGGTTGGGAGACAATAAAGCAAATTGCTCAAACAAAAGCGATTGATTTGTGGTACTTATTTCCTTTGATGGGAGTTAACAGATTGCTGAAAAAGGATGGCAATATAGAAGAGTCTAACAGGAAAAAAATAGATAAGATTTTCGGTACTGCCGACTGGTACGATAATTTTTATCAAACAAGGGGAGAAGTAAATCTATTTGGAGAGTATTCTTGGACGGAAAAAACAGCGGATGGTAAATCTATCGGTCAATATTTTGTCGATCGCCTAAAAACCATATTTCCAGGTGTGGCGGAAAAACCCCTTTTGTTGTACAATTCCCGCAATGGTCCCTTGTTTTTACTTTGTTTTGCTGCTGCTAACGAAAAGGGGGCTAAAACTGCAATTACAATTGCACAACACATCTTAAAAAAATAACGCATCTCCTTTAATAGCGATCGCCAAATTTTCGTGAAATCACTTATGCCGAACCTCTTTACCAGAGGGGGCTAGCAATTGAGAAAAAACGTAAATAATTTGACGAATTGCTGCCAGTGAAGAAACACAACTACTAATTTCTTAATTCACAAATTAAAATGAACAAACATTTGCTTCTAGGAGCAGTTTTAGGATCGATCGCCCTCTTAACCTCTCCACCCACCCCAACCTCGGCACAACTACCGCCACCAACTATCGCCCAGTCTTCTGAATTACCAGAAACAGAACAACTAAAATTAAAAGCTTTGAGCCTCTGGGGCGAAAACAAATTTGAGGAAGCTTTAGCTCTTTTGCGGCGAGTCCTTGCCATCCAAGAAAAAACCCTGGAACCGGAAAAACCCGAAATCGCCGAAACTCTAAACCTTTTGGCATCGCTTTATAGCGCGCGAGGAGACTATTCCCAGGCCGAACCCCTCTACCTGCGCTCTTTATCTATTTACGAAAAAGCATTTAACCTACAACATCCAGGAGCGATCGACAGCCTCCATGCTTTAGCCAGCTTTTACACCAGCGTCGGTAACTACGAGGATGCCGAAGCTCTATACGATCGCGCCCTCGCCATCCACCAAAAGCTCGACTACCCGGACGATTTAACCCGCAATACCAAAGAAACGATAATTTTCTTTGGTTACGCATTTCTCAAGCAGCAGCAAGAAAACTATCCAGAAGCCGAAACTTACCTCCTGCGCCTCCAGGAAATAGAAAAGCAAATATATCAAGCCTCCCAACTTGCTCCGAGTTACTATTATTTAGCAATTTTGTATTTAAAAACTGCCAACTATGCCAAAGCCGAATCTCTCCTCCAAGAAGCCCTAGCTATTGAGACGCAAAATCCTTACAGCAAAGGCTTGATGAGTCAGGCATATTTGGGCGAACTCTATCTGCTGCAAGGAAAATACCCAGAAGCCGAGTCTGCATTATTAAAGGCAAAAGAAGCTTACCAAAGCCTCACCCAAGAAACAGATTACGTTCCCAACTGGATCGATTTGAGTTTAGCAGAGTTATATCAAATACAAGGGAACTACCCCCAAGCAGAATCGCTGTTACTAAGCTTTATTACTCATCCGAAGTTGCGATCGCAAAATACAGCCAACGCTTACTACCTAGAGAAGCTAGCATCTCTCCACTGGAGGCAGGGCAACCAAGACAAAGCTACAGAGTTCCACCAGCAAACCCTTGCCGTCCAAGAAAAGCTTATCGGCTCCATCCTCCCCCTGGGCTCCGAACGTCGCAAGCGAGACTACATGAAACAAGTGGCCGAGAGTACCCACAGTTTCATCTCCTTTCACCTCCAGTCCGCCCCCAACAATCTCCAAGCCGCAAAAGTTGCCATGACCGCAATTCTCCAACGGAAAGGACGGCTGCTGGATACTCTCGCCTACAATTTGCAAGTTCTCAGGGAGCGTCTGAACCCCGAAGATGGGAAACTCTTGGAAGAACTTAACTCCGTTCGCTCGCAACTAGCAACCATCGCCTTTAAAGGTATGGATAGCCGGCAACAGCCCCAACAACCGCTTTTAACCCAACAGCAGTCCTCCACTGGAGAAGCGATCGCTCGCTTGGAAGCCGAAGCAGAACGTTTGGAAAATATCCTCAGCAACCGCAGCATCGAATTTGTCGCCGCCGAGTCTCCGCCAGTAAGTATAGATGCCGTTCGAGAATTAATTCCAGCCGACGCGGCCCTGGTGGAACTAATTCTCTACAAACCCGTGGACCCGACTGTAACGGAAACGGCAAGCGTTCCCCGCCCGCCGGAGAAATTGGGCAAACCTCGGTATGCAGCTTATATTCTCTTTACCAGTGGAGAGTTGAAATGGGTTGACTTGGGAGAAGCAGCCGCCATCGACGAAGCCGTTTTAAAATTACGCCGGGCCCTGCGAGAACAACCGCCGTCCGGCGATCGCCCCCCCCGCCTCACCGGTGGCGGTCAAGTTACCCTGCCCCAAATCAAAAAGCTGGCCCGGGAGTTGGATGCTTTGGTAATGGAACCGATCCGTCCGCTGTTGGGCGACAAGACTCATCTGCTGATAGCCCCAGACGGTCAGTTAAATTTAGTGCCCCTTGGGGTTTTGGTGGATGAGAGCGATCGCTTTTTAATCGAAACCTATACCATTACCTACCTGACCTCCGGTCGAGACTTATTGCGGCTGCAACTGCCGAAACCCGAAACTCAGCCTCCTCTGGTACTAGGAAATCCAGATTTTGACAATGCCGATAGTGTAGTAGTCGCCAGTGGGAGTCGCGGCAGCAATACTCGTTCTTTAGATTTGACCAGCCTCCAGTACGAAGAGTTACCCGGAACCAAAACCGAAATCGAAGCGATCGCTCCCATGCTGTCTGGCGCTACAGTTTTTCAGGGAGTAGAAGCAACGGAAGCAGCTATTAAAGAAGTCCAACATCCCGAAATTCTGCATCTAGCGACTCACGGATTTTTCTTAAGCAACGCCACCGCCCAAGCGACTGCCGTAGAAAATCCTTTATTGCGTGCCGGTTTGGCTTTGGCGGGTTTTAATTCTCGCGACTCCGCCTCCAACCTCGACGGCGTACTCACCGCTTTGGAAGTATCGGCCTTAAATTTGCGCGGTACCGAGTTGGTGGTACTCTCTGCCTGCGAGACCGGTTTGGGAGATGTTGCCAACGGCGACGGGGTTTACGGTTTGCGGCGGGCGTTTACCATCGCAGGGGCCGGGAGTCAGTTGATGAGTTTGTGGAAAGTCAGCGATTTCCACACCCAGGAGATGATGGTAGGATATTATCAACGCTTGAAAGACGGCATGGGACGTTCCGAGGCCATGCGGGATATTCAATTACAGATGTTAAGGAAGTACGACTATCCTTATTACTGGGGGAGTTTTATTCCCGTCGGCAATTGGGAACCGATGGAGGGGCAGTTTTAGGGTAGGGGTCAAAGAATCGAGCTTAATCGCGGAGCGCGATTACTACAAACAAGCGTTCTAGCACTTTAAAGATGCACCCCTAGAACGCTACCTGCTACCGACTACTTAACCCGTGTTTATTGGGAACACCTTACGTTTTGTAAACAGATTTTTTCTGCCAACTAACACCAAGAACAAACTAACAAAAAACGAGATTGCTTCGTACCTCGCAACGCGAGGCGCGATTTTGGCGAAAGCTTCAAAGGTTACCTGCTCCCTGTTTATTGCTCGAAATCGAACATAGTTACATCTTCTTGATCGCGATCGCTGTTTTCTTGAAAAGTCGATTTACGGCTGCGGGTAATCAGAGTATCCTCTTCTGGCAGAGCATCTATTTTAGCAGCAAGCGATCGCTTGCTGTCTGGAGTTTTCGCCTCCACCTTCCCATCGTCTGGGGCGATCGTTACTTGTAACTTAGGTCCCGAATTTCCCAGACGAATAATCATCCCATCCTTCACCGCCACTTGTACTATTGGTTCGTCATTAACATAAGTGCCATTAGCGCCAAAATTAATAATTTCCCAACCAGAAGAGTCTTTCCACAGTTCCACATGATGGCGGGAAACTACAGCGCTATAGATCACAATATCGTTATCGTTGGCTCTGCCAATACGAATAACTGCTTCCGATTCAAAAGTCCAGCTTTGAACCGACACTGACTGGGTTGGATGCATCAAAGTTAAAGTAATCACGGATATTTCACATCTTATAGTTGTACTGCACGCGATCGACGACTTAATTTCAAAGAAATTAGCCATTTTTTTCCCATAATTTAGTAGCAGCGATCGCCCCAAATATAACCTTTCGATTATTTAAAACTTTATCCAGGCTGGATTATTTTTTCCCCGGCGATCGACACATGAGTTTGTATTATGGTTCTTCGCTTAACTTATCTTGAGTAGTTTCCCGGGCTTTACTCTCTTGAGTGTTACCCTCCAGGGCTTTAGTCTCCAGGACTTTAGTCTCCAGGGCTTTAGTCTCCAGGGCTTTAGTCTCCTCTTCATTCTTAGCCACCCCTGCTGCTGCATCCTGGCGAGGTGCTACCCAGCCAATCATTTCCTTAGCTTTTTCTGTTACTTCTGTAATTTGATTTTGGAACTCATCGGATGTTTCTGCCGTATTATCCTCACTTAGATCGGACTTAGAACGCTGTTGCTGTTTGAACTCCTGATGTTGTTCTCGAACCTTTTCCTTAATTTCTCCTGCTTTTTGCCCCGCTTCTGTAGCCAAACTTTTAGCTTTTTCTTTAATTTCCCCCGCTTTTTGCCCCGCTTGCTCCTTTACTTGTTGAGCCTTACCTTGAAACTCCCCCGCCCACCCTTGACTGTCGCGCTGCACCGCCTTAATATGTTTTTTCGTCTTCTGCAAATCTTCCTCCAAATAAGCCGTTGCCTGACTTATCTTCAGACCGAGACCTGGAGTATAGAGTTCTGGGGTTTGCACTGACCCATCTGCAACAATTACTCGATTGCTGCCAACGCTAGAGACTTCCTCAGGAGAAAGCAAATACAAACCATCAACTATGCCGCGCCAGCCGTTCGATCTATATAAAAAATTGACTACCGCACCAGTTTTAGTATTAAAGAGATAATCTACTAACAACCCTGCCTTATTACCCGCATCCGTCCAGACTTCGCTTCCGATCGCCAATAGGCCCTCTTCCCGTTCTTGTTCGGAGCCCTCTTCTGGTTTCTGTTCTGGTTCCTGTTCTGGTTCCTGTTCCTGTCCTTGTCCTTCCAGGGAGCTATCGGCACTGACATTTGCTAGAATAGCATCAGCACCTATCGTGTCAATTTCTTCCCAGGTAAAATACTTTTTCTGTTTCTTAAAAAAGCCCAACTTACAAGTAACGCCGATTATCCGATTTGCTCCCTCGTTTAACCACACTTGAGCGATCCGACCCTGAGTTTCTACCGTTTTTTTGTCCAAGACAAGCCGTCGTCGCAATTGACTTTGTTTGATAATTTCTGGAATCTTATTCATACATAAACTCCTATTTAAAATAATTGAGATTGAGAAAGATGCCTGGGAGTACCCTACGGGAGTGTAAATAGATCTTTTCTGCCTGCGTTCCAACTGACAACGCGCCAAACGTTCCATGCTTGCGGTACGTTTTTGGGAAAGCTTTCATTGCTTACCTGCTCCCCCAATGCCTCCTATAAGCAAGTAATTAATTATTAATTATTAATTATTAATTAAGACTGCAAAATTCATTGGAGATTACCTTCATTACAGGCATCGGATTCCGCAGGCCCAGCTACTCATAGGCGGGTGCATCTCAACTTTTTCCAAAACTAAAAGTCCGAAGGAAATGTTTAATTTCTTTCAAAATCGAGAGGCATCCCCATTTACTCCTGTCTCATAGTCATATTCTCGGTTGTTTCTTCTTTATTAGAGTCATTGTTTTCCTCATCTTCCTTTTTTCGGTTGTCTTTCTTACCCTTCCAAGACGTGACTCCATTTTTTCCATACTTAATTTGGGGCAGTTCGCTGTCAATATTAATTACTATTTTCAGACCGCTTCCACCTAGATCTATCTCTATTCCATCTACTACCGGAGCATTAGCGATCGCCTTACCATTTAAGTATGTCCCGTTCTTGCCCAAGTTAATAATTTCCCAATTGCCATTGGTGCATTTCAACTGGACGTGATAGCGGGAAATTACCGAGCTATAAACAACTACATCATTATCAGTAGAGCGTCCAATAGCGATCGTTAATTCTTCTTCAAAAGTCCAAGTTCTCAGGGGTGTTGGCTGTAATGGATGTTGCAATGTTAGCTTAATCACATTGGCAGTTCTTTAGTGCAAATTTACATTTTTAACTGTCAATTAAAAGCTTTCAGCACCTTTATCGACAAAAAAGAAAAGATAGTTTTTTTTACTTTTCTGGAGCTATCTTGCTTTTACTAAAACAACAAGCTCTACTAGAGAGCTTGAATTAGTTTAGCGATGAAACTTTAAACAGAAAAGAAACTAAATCTCCTTTGCCGAAAGAAATGCGATCGCCTTCTCGTAACTTATGTCGGTTTCCCTTTAGAAGAGGATTGTTATTGATATAAGTACCGTTAGAGCTTCCTATATCTTCGATATAGTAGCTATCCCCTTCTATCCTGATGTCGGCATGAACGCGAGAAACAACCTCTGCATCTGGAAACCCCGATACATCAATATCTGGAGGTATCCGTTCGTTAGGTTTCCCCACATGAATGACCGATAAATTTGTCGGTAACTCTACCTGGGTATTAGTGCGGATATGCAGTAAAAACGCCGACTGCAGTTGTAACTGAGTGCTGGCAGGGCGAACCGATGTTGTTGGCACAGGTGCCGCAGAGCTAGGTGCTTCTGACGACTCTGCTTCCTCCTTAGATAGCTCTATAACTGGAGCGGCAGAGCTCGGCGGAGTAGATTTTTCTTCCTCCATCGAGGAAGTCTCTTTCACCTCCTCCATCTCCTCCATCTTTTCCATCTCCGAAGAAACAGAAGAAACGGAAGAAACCGAGGCCCCACCAATAGGCTCTGATTCCACCAAAGGCTCGACCGGCTCTAAATCTGGTATGACTCCCGACGATACCACTGTTTCTTCCACAGAAGCAGCAGGAGTTTCTGCCACATCTTGGCCAATTGGGCCAGATACCACCGTAGCTAATACAGAAGCATCTGGTTGCTCTGGCGTTTGACTTTGCTCCTGCTCGCCTTTCTGCCTCAAATCTATACCGCACTGACCGCAAAAGGCTGCATCTGCCTGAACGGTAGTACCACAGTTAAAACAACTCGTGGTAGCAGGTAAAGGAGTTAAGCAAGCCTCGCACTGAGTTGCTCCATCAGGATTTTGGTGATTGCAATTGGGACAGACAATCATTTAGTATCTCCTCGTTCTCCGTAACTTTTGGCCAGAGTAATTTGTTACATCAAAGCGGAA
>CALKCV010000036.1 GCA_938083405.1 uncultured Microcoleaceae cyanobacterium
ATGTTCGTTTTCTAACAATTCTACGGTCATTAGTTCCGAACGCAACAATCCCACCCCATCCACGGGTAAATTTTTGACCAGTTCTATAGAATTTAATTGGCTTAGATTGACTAAAATTTGAGTAGAAATAGGAAACGATAAATCCTTAACTAAAGTTTTTTCTTCTGCCTTAGCAGATTCTTCATTCATTATTTCTTCTCTTTCGATTAAATAAATTTTTCCCGCATTTCCATCTATTAAAACTGCCTCCCCATCCTCCATAAGTTTAGTAGCATTTGTAACTCCTACAACGGCAGGAATGCCAAGTTCTCTGGCTAAAATTGCCCCATGACTTGTCATACCGCCCTTTTCTGCAATAATACCGACAGCTTTTGTAATTAAAGGAAAATAAGCAGGAATAACGCTCCGTACTACTAAAATTTTTCCTTCAATTAAATCTTGGTTATTTTTAGTAGGATTTGTCATTATTGTGGCAATCGCTTTTACCCTTCCAGGCGCTGCTGCCAATCCTTGAATAATGCCAGAGCTATCTCTGGATAATTGATTTTTTTTAATAACTGGTTTTTCTTTTTCCAATTGGTTCCTTTCCCTAGTATTACTTAAATTTTTGGCAAGATTAATATAAGAGTGCAATTCTGCCTGCTTTTTAATTAGACCCAAAGTCCATTCTAAATAAAAATTATTCCCCAAAAATGTTGTGACTTTTTTGCTGAGGTCGATGATTTTTTCTAGATATTTTTGTTCCAGAGAATATCGATTTTGTTCTCGTTCCGATAGCAAATATATTTGCAGCCCATCCAGAGACTCTGGCAGTGGCAATTGAGAGTGGGTAACTCTTGCTTCTTCTGCTGTCAAAAATTCGGTTTGGCGATGGAGATTATAAGCTATAGTTTTGTTACCTAATATTTTCTCCATCGCAGTTTTTGTTTCTAGATTAATTTGATAATAGTCGGGAGAAATTTCGCCCCTAATCCAAGAAAACTCCAAACCCAAAGTCGCTTCAATTTCCAAGAGATTATTCTCACATTTTAGATTTCCTGAAGCGATCGCTTCAGGAAGAGATTGCACTAAAACGGTCGGCTTTAGCTCTTCGGTAAAAACTTGTTTTTGTTGCCAGTAAAACAAACTTTTCGCAGAAAAATACTCTGCCCAAACTTTTTTAAGCTTGGAAGCAATGGCATCTATTTTTGCCTCGCACACCATAGTTTCGAGTATGCCATTCGTCTCTATGGAAGGGTAAGTTAAGGAAGGACGAAAAACTAAAACTTCGGCATCGAGACGGCTGAGGGCAGATTCTAGCTGAGGAACTAATTCCGATGGCAAGGGGGCAGCGGTAATATAGAAGCGAATGCTCCGCGCGATCGCTTGTAGTTGCCGATAATCTTCGACATTAATATGTAAAGAAGAATTAGGAAAATCCGCAAATAACGGGTCTGACCAGTCAATTTCTCTTATAAATTCCCAAAATAATTCCGGTGGGATGACAAAGCCAGGAAGAACGGGATGACCTTCTTCCATGAGATAAGCTAGATTTAATGCTTTGTCTCCTACAGAATCTCTATCTAAGGATATAATTCGATCTAGCCAGTAGATGTTATTCACGAATAAAAAAAATAGGCATGGAAGCCTTTAAAACAATTGCTTCACAAACATGATATCATATTTTGGATTTTATATTCATGTTTGAGCTCGGACAATGATAAAATGGATCTGGAGAAAAATACTAAAGCCCTTCTTAAATTTATTTCTGAAGTCTAAATGCCCTCTTTGCGATCGCCCTGCGAAAAGCGAGTTATGTTTGTACTGCGAAAGACAACTTTTTCGCAGTCAGTTTCCTGGGGGAGGATATCAATTTCCAGCAGAAGTGCCAGTGTTTGTCTGGGGAGAATACAGAGGAAGTCTCAAAGGAGCGATCGCTGCCCTGAAATATAACGATCGCCCCGAGTTGGCTAAACCTCTCGGATATTGGTTGGCAGAAGCTTGGTTGAATTCTCCCGAGTCCATTGTCGATAGGGCGATCGTCGTGCCCATTCCCATGCACCAGAAAAAGTTAAAAGAGCGAGGTTTTAATCAAGCGGAGTTGCTGGCGAAGAGTTTTTGTCAGCTAACGGGCTTACCTTTGCAGCGACAAGGTTTGGAACGAATCAAACAAACCGAGGCTTTATACGGTCTTTCTAAAGAGAAAAGGCAGGAAACTGTTAAAGATGCTTTTTTGCTGGGGAAAGCTTTTCGCCGTCGTCGGGTTAAGCGACCGGTGTTATTGGTTGACGATATTTATACCACCGGTTCGACGGTTAATGCAGCGATCGCCACTTTGAAAAAGGCAGGAATTAAAGTAGCGGGAGTTTTGGCGATCGCCACTACAAAGAAACCAGCCGGTTCGGACTATAATAGTTAAAAATATGTCTGGCAGCGTCGTCCAATGGCTAGGATACCGTCACTTCAAGACGGAGATAATCGTTTAAATCGATTCGCTGCCACCAGCAACGTAGTTTAATAGAAGAACGCCCGAGAACAGACCGGGAAATGTGGGTGCAACTCCCATCGTTGCTATAAGCTAACAAGCATTTAAAAAGCATAATTCCTCGCGAATTGCTAAGAATTGTTAATTATTAATTATTAATTATTAATTGTTAATTGTTAATTGTTACAATCGTCCTACTTCAACAGCCGCCGTATCTCAAATAGAGGGAAAACAAAATATGAAACGCCGAAAACTGATTAACCATGCCGCCCTGGGTGCCGCCAGCGCAGCCGCCTTAGCAGCCTGCGGTCCCACCGCCACGAACGAAGGGGCCTCTAGCAGCGACCTACCCCGGGTCAGGTGGAAAATGGCCACCAGTTGGCCAAAATCCCTGGATACCATCTTTGGGGGAGCGCAAACAATATGCGATCGCGTCAGTGCCTTGACTGGAGGCAGATTCACCATCACTCCCTACGCCGCAGGGGAAATAGTCCCCGGCCTCCAAGTCCTCGATGCCGTCCAACAAGGCACCGTAGAATGCGGCCACTCTGCCAGCTATTACTACATCGGCAAAAATCCGGCCCTAGCCTTCGGCACAACCGTACCTTTTGGTTTAACCGCCCAGCAGCAAAACGCCTGGCTGTATCATGGCGGTGGTACGGATGCTATGAACAAAATTTATAGCGACTTCAACGTTATCAGCTTTCCTGCGGGGAACACCGGCGTGCAAATGGGGGGTTGGTTCAAACGAGAGATTAACTCAACTAGCGACCTCAACGGCTTAAAAATGCGCATTCCCGGTTTGGGCGGTCAGGTAATGACGAGATTGGGAGTTAACGTGCAAGTCTTACCAGGAGGCGAGATTTATCTGGCATTAGAAAGAGGAGCGATCGATGCGGCCGAATTCGTCGGTCCCTACGATGACGAAAAATTAGGTTTATATAAAGCAGCGCAATATTACTACTATCCCGGTTGGTGGGAACCGGGAACGACTTTAGAAGCAGAAGTCAACCTGGATGCTTGGAACAAACTGCCCAAAGAATATCAAGAAATATTTAAAACCGCTGCCTACGAAGCAAATATTAATATGTTAGCTAGCTACGACGCTCTCAACGGACAAGCTTTAGCGAGGTTACAGGCTGCGGGCACGCAGTTAAAACGCTACAGCGACGACATTATGAGCGCCGCTCAAAAAGCATCCTTCGAGCTATACGAAGAAAACGCTAGTGCGGATGCAACTTTTAAGCAGGTTTACGAAGAATGGAAGAAGTTTAGAGACCAAATTTATAACTGGAATAGGATTAACGAATTGAGTTTTGCGGACTTTGCTTATGGGGATGGATAATATATTCGTAGTAATCGCTTGAGCGATTAAAGACTATTCGTAGTAATCGCTAAAGCGATTACTACCAATTTAAGAAAAATCGCTAAAGCGATTACTACCAATTTAAGAAAAATCGCTAAAGCGATTACTACC
>CALKCV010000037.1 GCA_938083405.1 uncultured Microcoleaceae cyanobacterium
ATAACAACTAACAACTAACTACCGTAATTCTATTTTTGCTAAAGTCGTATTTTGATAATAATGCAGTAAAATTTGGTGGTAATTGTAACCTTGTCTGGCAAGATGATAAGCTCCCCATTGACTCATACCAACTGCATGACCGAAACCTTTACCTTTTATCTCAAAAGCAGTGGGAATTCGTCCTTCGCCAGCTTTTTGAGGAGTCACGGTAAAGCGGGTACTCTTTAATCCCAAAGCTCTGGTAATGTCGGTAGCGCTAAATACCTTCATGCCGTCATCCCCTAATACCTGGACGGCGATCGCGCTGCCGTGGGGGGTACTCCGTTGCAGAGTCATGGAAAGAATATTTCCGACTCCAGAAATTCGCTGGCGCATTTGTGCTTGAGAAAAGCTTTCCGTCCATTGGTAAACCGGGGAACTTTGGTCGAAGTCGGGGACTGCCCGCAAATAAGGCAGAGGATAAGACCAAACATCTTCCACATTCTCCGTGTGTCCTCCACTGGAGGAGTGGTAGGCAGCTAAAATAATTTCGCCTTCGTAGGTTAGCACCTGCCCTGCCGTAGCATCCACCGCCGCATAAGTGCCCATAGACTCGCTTTGCACTCCTCTATAAACTTGGGATGCTTGAGTATCGCTGAGATCGTAGAAGTCATTTTGATTGACTTGGCGTTCGTGGAGGGCGTAGGAACGAGCGGCTACGGCTTGGGCCTTTAAAGCTTCGTGGGGCCAGTTGCCGTTCATTTCTGCTCCCAAGACGCTGTAGAGATATTGTTCGAGATCGACGTAGTTAACGGCCGTGATGCCTCCTTTATGGGGCATGAGGTGGGTGCGCCCTCGATACCAGCGATCGCCTATCCAGACATAACCGTCTCCTTGGGGCTCGATCCACATTTGACCTGCTATCCATTGGCCCATAGAGACTTTGCCCGCTTGGAGTTTCGCGGGAAAGCCGGCACCGGGCTCTATTTCTGCTATGGATCTGCCGAGGCCGTCGCGGATAACTGCGTTCGTGGAACTGCCGACTTTGACTCGTTCGACACCTTCTTCGATCGCCACTCGCATAACTAAGGATGCTTGGGCGGGGGCGATCGCTACCAGCCACGTTAAGAGAGTCACCCACCAAAAGCTTTTTAAAAGTTTGGTGGTTCTAGCCAAAACTGAAGTAAAAAAGATTCCAGAAGTCATAGGGCTTTAGATTTTAGAGAGATTGAAGGTTGGCAGGGAAACCAGAACCGGGGAAAAAATGTAAAATAGAAGGTTAAAACTATCTTCACCGATATAATTACCACATTTTTTTATTAAATCGAGGTTATTTAAGTTTTGCAGATTACTTTTTTAGGAACCAGTTCGGGGATACCGACGCGATCGCGCAACGTCTCCAGCGTCGCCCTGCGCCTCCCCCAAAGATCCGAACTATGGCTGTTCGACTGCGGCGAAGGAACTCAGCATCAGTTTCTGCGCAGCGAGTTAAAGGTCAGCCAACTGACTCGCATCTTTGTTACCCACATGCACGGAGACCATACCTTCGGCCTTATGGGTTTGTTGGCCAGTTGCGGTTTGGGGGGAAACGTTCAAAGCATGGATATCTACGGCCCTTCGGGACTGGAAGAATATCTGCAAGCTTGCCGGCGCTATTCCCAAACCCATTTGGCCTACCCCGTTAAGGTTCATCAAAGTAGGCCCGGCATTGTTTATGAAGATGAAGAGTACGTCGTCAGTTGCGGCCCTCTCAAACATAAGGTCACGGCTTTTGGCTATCGGGTGGAGGAAAAAGACCGACCGGGACGTTTTAACGTGGAAAAGGCCAAGGCTTTAGGCATTCCCCCCGGACCGATCTACGGCAACCTCAAACGGGGAGAATGGGTGACTCTGCCGGACGGGCGTAAAATTAACGGTGCCGAACTTTGCGGAGCGACCCAGACGGGACGCAAGCTGGTTTATTGTACGGATACGGTTTTTTGCGATGAGGCGGTGGAACTGGCGGCGGGTGCAGATTTGTTGATTCACGAGGCGACCTTTGCCCATCAAGATTCTGAAATGGCGTTCCAGAGATTGCATTCGACTTCGACGATGGCAGCCCAGGTTGCCTTGGCGGCGGGGGTTAAGCAGTTGATGATGACTCATTTTAGCCCGAGATATGCCCCGGGAAATGCGATTCAGTTGCAGGATTTGTTGGAGGAGGCGAGGGCGATTTTTCCTAATACGAATATGGCTTACGATTTTCTAACTTGTGAGGTGCCCCGCAGCGGTAAAGATTGAGCTTTTGTTTGTTTATCCAGAAAAATAATGTTAGCTGTAAAAAGTTGGCGATCGCGTTTTTCTTCAAATGTTGTCAAGGCAAGGCGATCGCTTTTTGGGGTTGGTAGATATATTGTCTTTTCTTAACCTACTTAAAACGATATTTAATTAGTCGTGCATGGGGACAAAAATTTTTGAGCCGACGGCGCAATTATAGCAATTCTAAACAGGTTGTGGAAAAGAAACCAGCGCGTAAAGCCGGACTGCAAGCTTGGCTTTGCGCGGAGCCCGTTCGCATCCCGCGCGGATTGCTTAACGCTCCCTCGACCGCCACCCTGACGATGAACTTCCGACAATTATTAATTATTAATTATTAATTATTAATTATGTTTAAGCTAAAGCGGCGATTGTGGAAGTGGCGGGGGGTAATGCTTATCGCCTCTAGCGTAGGAGGATTAGTCGTTGCCGCAACCTCCGCTGGACTCTTCCAACTCCTAGAGTGGGCAACCCTCGACCTATTTTTTCGCCTGCGGCCCCAAGAACCCGTAGATTCGCGCATTGCGATCGTCACTATCGACGAATCGGACATAGATATGCTCGGGACATGGCCGCTTTCTGATGCTCTGCTGGCTCAATTAATCGCTAATATTAAAGCCCAAAATCCTAAAGCTATTGGTGTAGATATTTACCGCAACTTGCCCGTAGAACCAGGTTATCAAGAATTGGTAGAAATATTTCAATCTACCCCCAATCTCATCGGCATCGAAAAAGTAGCGGGCAATCGGGTTAATCCTCCCCCAACTTTAAAGGAACTAGGACAATTAGGTTTCGCCGACGTGGTATTAGATGAAGATGGAAAAGTTAGGCGTGGTTTGCTCTCGATTAGAACCGCCGAGGGAACGACTAAATTAGGTATTAGCGCCAAACTGGCATTGATGTATTTGGCAGAGGAAGGCATTAATCTTGAAACTATAGATGCTTCTAGGCAAAAATTGGGCTTGGGTAAAGCTATATTTGTTCCTTTTAAATCTAATGATGGCGCTTATATTGATGCCGATGCTGGTGGCTACCAAATCTTGTTAAACTTTCGCGGTGGTATCGAGGCTTTTAAGACCATAAGTTTGACAGATGTTTTGGCAAATAACATTCCTCCAGATTTAATGGAAAATAAAATAGTTTTAGTGGGGGCCGTGGGCGAAAGTCTTAACGACTTTTTTTTGACTTCCTATTCTTCTCAAACTCCAGGGGTGGTCATTCATGCTAATTTACTCAGCCAAATATTGAGCGGCGCTATAGAAGGTCGGGATTTTATTCGGGTTTTACCCAAACAATATGAGTGGTTTTGGATATTATTTTGGTCTTTCAATGGAGCTTCTCTCAGTTGGTTCTCTTTAGAAATTACTCGTGCCAACAGGCATATTTTGATTAAATGGACGGCAACAATTATCGGCATAGTTTTGACTGGTAATATTTTGTTTTGGGGCAGTCATTTAGTTTTTCTGAAAAGTTGGTGGATTCCTGCTATTTCTCCGTTATTTGGTTTTACTGTTGCCGCTGTTACTGCTGCTATTTATCATAATTGGAGGCTTCATCGCGATAGCGAGAAAAAACTGAATCAATTTTTAGAAGCCGTTCCCATCGGAGTTGCAGTATTGGATAGAAAAGGTAAGCTTTATTATACGAACAAACAAATTCGCAGTCTGTTTAAGGAAGAGGGGAAAAACTTACTTAATGGAGATAATAAATTAGAGTTTAATCCAATTTATCTGGCAGGCACTAAGGAGTTATATCCCTTGAGAAAGTTGCCGATTATGCAGGCATTGAACGGGGAAAAAGTAATCGCTGACGATTTGGAAATTATCCACGAAGAGCTGATGATTCCTCTAGAAAGTATGGGAACTCCTATTCGAGATGAATTGGGTAATATTATTTACGCGATCGCAACTTTTCAAGATATTAGCGAACGTCGCAAAATCGAAGCGGAACGGGAAAAATACACTCAGGATTTATACGAACTAAATCAGGATTTAGAAGAATCTCTGGACAATGAATTTCAACTCAACGATGCCTGCGGCCGTTTTGTTCCCCATGAATTTCTCTCGTTTTTGGGTTATGAAAGTATTGTTGAAGTCAAGTTAGGCGATGCGATCGATAAGGAAATGTCGATTCTATTTTCGGATATTAGGAATTTTACCAGTTTGAGCGAAACTATGACGCCAGATGATAATTTTAAGTTTATCAATGGTTATTTGCGACGGATGGAACCGGCGATCGAAAATAATAATGGTTTTATTGATAAATACATCGGCGATGCCATTATGGCTTTGTTTGGAGGCACTGCCGACGATGCCGTTCAAGCCGGTATTAGTATGCTTCAATTGCTGGCTAAATATAATACTACCAGACAGCGACCGGGACGACCTCCTATTTCTATCGGCATTGGCATTAATACTGGTTCTTTGATTTTGGGCATCGTCGGTGGTGCAAACCGCATGAGCGGTACTGTGATTAGCGATGCTGTTAATTTGGCTTCTCGCATCGAAAGTTTGACTAAATTTTATGGGGTTTCTTTGTTGATTTCTCATAATACTTTTTTACAGCTAAATAATCATGAAAATTATCAGATTCGCTTGATAGATAGAGCGCAGGTTAAGGGGAAATCGGAGTATGTAACTGTATTTGAAGTTTTTGATGCCGACCCCGCAGAAATCCTAGAGGGCAAGTTGGCTACTAGGGGTTTATTAGAACGCGCTATCATGTGTTATAATATGAAAAAGATCGGGGAAGCCGCTTTGTTGTTTGAACATTGTTTGAAAATCGCACCCTGGGATAAAGTTCCTCAAATTTATTTAGAGCGCTGTAAAGAGAATTTGTAGTGGGTGCATCGGGGGAATGAATAAAATTAAAAAATTACTGATGCTGTTAGTTGTTAGTTAGTTCTTGGTGTTAGTTGGCAGAAAAAGTGTATTTGCAAATACGAGCTGCGCCCGGCACGGTTTTTATAAAAATTGTTTTAAATCGCAGAGCGCGATTACTACGAAGAGCTTCAGCGCTAGGAAACTAACAATTAACAACTAACAATTAACAACTAATATGAGGAATTATTTATGGCTTCAACTTTTCTATTTGAAAATCGCACCAGTGCGGGGGAAGAATTGGCTAGATTCATTTCTGAAGAAGTCGCCAACCTCCATCTCCGACCAGAAGAAGCGGCGAGTATCATTGTTTATGCCCTGCCGAGGGGCGGAGTGCCGGTGGCAGTACCTATTGCTCGCAGTCTGGCTTGTCCTTTGGATGCGATCGCTTCTAAAAAAATTACTCCCCCAAACAATAAGGAGTTGGCTATTGGCGCTGTAACTTCCGATGGTTGCGTCCTCTGGTCCGATAACAAGCCTCGCAATGAGGCGATGGAGAATAGTCTCGTCGATGGAGCGATCGCTTTAGCTAGAGAACAACTGGATGCTCTCTCTCCCGGACTTCCCGGAATTAGCCCCGCAGGCAGATTTGTGATTTTAGTAGATGATGGCATCGCTACGGGAATGACTGTGGCGGCGGCGGCTAGATCTATAAAGTCTCAAAAACCTACTCGAATTTGGCTCTGCGTACCAGTCGCCCCGCCGGAAAGTCTCCCTTTTCTCCAAGAATATTGCGATCGCCTTATCGTTTTGCAAACTCCCCAACCTTTTTTAAGCGTCAGTCGCTTTTATCAAGACTTCGCTCAAGTTGACACTCAGGAGGTTGAGACTTGTCTGCAAGAACAGCGCCAATGGTTCGAGTGGTAGGAATGCTAAGTAATTAATAATTAATAATTAATAATTAATAATTGTTGGACGACCGTCGTCTGGGTAGCGATGGAGCGTTAATAATTGCCCCGTCCGCGAATTCGGTTTTTTGAACAAAAAACCGTATGCTTAACTACAATACCTTCGCCATTTTTCTTGTAGTAGCCCGTCTAGGCTAAAATTGTGAGTAATATTTTTGTCTCTTGGTGCAACTAACAACTGACAACTGACAACTAACTTTAGCGTTAATATTTTTACCCACAATTTTAGGCTAGATGCCCTAGTAGGTTGGGTGCAGCTTCGCAGGGCCCAACGAAGATGTTGGGTTTCGCTGTCGCGTAAAGCCTTCGGCATGCTTCGCTAACGCGCTACCTACGAATGGTATTTTTTCTTGAGGGCGTTGGTATTGTAACTACTTACGGGGGCTTTTTGGAGTTTTAAAAAATCGTTATGAGTACGATCTAAAAAAGGAGATAGACCCTACCGCTCTCAACGTACAATACTAATCGACAGTAAATTAGTAGTAGGTTCGCCGTGAAAGTTTTCATTTATCATACTCCCGAAGAAACTCCCACCGATAAACTGCCCGACTGCGCGATCGCCGTTGACGTTCTCAGGGCCACGACGACCATGGCCACTGCTCTCCATGCTGGGGCGGAAGGGGTCCAAGTCTTTAGCGACGTTAACGAATTAATGGAGGTCAGCGAAAAATGGCCGGAGGATAAACGCATTCGCGTGGGGGAACGCGGGGGCAAAAAAGTTGAAGGTT
>CALKCV010000038.1 GCA_938083405.1 uncultured Microcoleaceae cyanobacterium
AAAGAGTATGTATTTACGGCTTTGGCATCGGCGGATAGCTTGTCGGTGGTGGATGCAACTAATCCAGAAGCAGTGGTGAACTCCACCAGTAGCGAGGATTTGCTGTTGGGGAGGATTCCCGTGGGGGTTGATGGCGTAACAGACCGCCCCGAGTCTCTGGCGATAACGGGGGATAAGAGCTTGTTGGGTTCCACTGGGTTCCACCCAACTACCCGGTTCCATTATTTATTTGGAGAGCCCTAACCTTTTAAAACGATCGATTTCACTCCCCAACAAACTCCCAACCCAGTCGCGTAGGCTGTTGGTAAATGCGTTTGAGAGTATTAATATCCCTAGCAGAAATTGGAGGCGGGGAGCGCACTTGGGAATAATACATAACATCCGTTTCGTCATTACTGTGACCCCAAATTCCCAAAGCATGACCGAACTCGTGACGAACTGCTGCCGACAAATATTTACCCCTCTGGGTCGGACTCAACCAAATAACAAAATGATGAGATAATATTTCCCGATTATCTATTTCTTCGAGATCAAACTCGTAGCGAGCCTCCGCAGAACGAGCTACCATATTATCCAAGCTTATAGGCGGTTGTTTGTTAATAATAACAATATCCCCAAGAGGCGATCGCTCTTCGGCCCGGAGAGCTTTTCGCTCCACTATTTCTATAGGCAAATAAGCACCCCATTCCCTCACTGCCCCCGCCACAGTCTCCGCCCATTCTCTGGAGCGATCGCTCCCTGCCGGCAGTTCTATATAAACTTTTATCGGAAACTGCGACCAAATCAAATAACCCGCCTCGGAAACTTCCACCTCCTCGAAATAATCTCCGCTTTCCGTTTCATCCTCCCACCGGGCGAGAGTTGCTGGCAGGGGATGGGTTTTCAGAGGAGGTAAAGTATCTGTCGCAGTGGCTCTTTGAGATTGAATATCAATAAAAATGCCGAGGGCCAGCCCCGCAATAGCTAGCCCTAAAATTATCCAAATATTGGATAGTTGGAAACGAGGAATTTGGAGTTTTCTCATCTAACGGACAACTAACAATTAACAATTAACAATTAACAATTAACAATTAACAATTAACAATTAACAATTAATAATTAATTATTAATTATTAATTATGCAGTCTGTTTAGTTTCCGTTGCCGTTTCTTCCACCTCTTCGTCTCCCTCTGGTAGCCCCATCACCTCAGCAGTCTTGACGCGATCCAACTTAAACATCAACACTCCCAGAGGAGGCAAACAGAGATCCAAAGAATGATAGTGACCGTGGTAAGACCACTCATCAGTCCACTTACCGCCCAGGTTGCCCATATTGCTGCCGCCATATTCCCCAGAATCGCTATTAAACAACTCAGTGTAAAACCCAGGTTCGAGTACGCCTACGCGATAATGACTGTGGGGTTGAGGGGTGAAATTGCAAACCACCACAATAAAATCCTTAGTATCCTTAGCGCGGCGGATAAACGAAACCACGCTATGGCTATTATCGTTACAATCTATCCACTGGAAGCCATCCTCGTTAAAATCCTGCTCGAAAAGAGCCGGTTCGGAGCGATAGATATGGTTCAAATTCTTAAAAAAGTTCTTAAGAGCTAGGTGTGGATGGTGTTCCAACAAATGCCAGTCCAAATCGCCCCAAATATTCCACTCGCTCCACTGACCGAACTCCATGCCCATAAACATAGTTTTCTTACCCGGGTGAGCGTACATATAAGCAAACAAAGCTCGAACGTTAGCAAACTTTTGCCACTCGTCCCCAGGCATCTTGCCGATAGTGTTACTTTTACAATGAACAACTTCATCATGAGACAATGCCAGCATATAATTTTCAGTGTAGTGATACCAGATGCTGAAAGTTATATTATTCTGGTGGAACTGGCGGAACCAAGGATCCATGCTGAAATAATCCAACATATCGTGCATCCAGCCCATATTCCACTTGAGATTAAAGCCCAAACCCCCTACATAAGTCGGCCAAGAAACCATAGGCCAAGACGTAGATTCCTCAGCAATGGACAAGACACCGGGATAGTACCCAAACAGCAGATGGTTAACCTGGCGCAAGAAATCCGCCGCCGCGATATGTTCCACCCCGCCATACTCGTTAGCAACCCATTGTCCATCCTCTCGCAGATAGTTCAGGTAGAGCATAGAGGCCACGGCATCGACCCTGATACCGTCAATGTGGTACTTGTCAAACCAGAAAAGAGCGTTCGCTACTAAAAAGTTGCGGACTTCGTTGCGGCCATAGTCAAAAACTAAAGTCCCCCACTCCTTATGTTCGCCCTTGCGGGGGTCGCTGTATTCGTAGAGGTGGGTGCCGTCGAAGAAAGCCAAACCGTGTCCGTCTTTCGGGAAATGTCCGGGCACCCAATCTACGATGACGCCGATTTCGTTTTCGTGGCACTTGTCCACGAAGTACATAAAATCTTGGGCATTGCCGTAGCGAGAGGTCGGGGCGTAATATCCCGTTACTTGATAGCCCCAAGAACCATCAAAGGGGTGTTCTGCCACCGGCATTACCTCAATATGGGTATAGCCCAGGTCTTTGACGTAGGGTATGAGTCTGTCTGCCATTTCCCGGTAGGTGAGGAAGCGGGCTCCCTCGTTCAGATCCGAGACTGGGACTACCGCTTCCGTTGTGCCGTCGGGCAGCTTGGCAGGGGAAGCTGCTGACTCGTGGATCCAAGAACCCAAGTGACATTCATAGACGGAAATAGGCTGGGCCATCGCATCGGTATTGCGCCGTTTCTCCATCCATTTTTCGTCGTTCCAGGTGTAGTCGTCTAAGTCCACAACTATAGAGGCTGTTTTGGGTCGGACTTCTTGTTGGAAACCGTAAGGATCGGATTTTTCGTAGATGTGTCCTTCCCAGTTTTTGATTTCGTATTTGTAACTCTCTCCCGCCCCAATGCTTGGAATAAATAGTTCCCAAACTCCGCTGGGGCCTTTGCGCATTTGATGTTTGCGACCGTCCCAATAGTTAAAGTCCCCTAATAGCGAAACGTTACGAGCGTTCGGGGCCCATACTGCGAAGTAAACTCCTGCGACTCCGTTAATTTCTGTGGTGTGAGCGCCTAATTTTTCGTAGATGCGGTTATGGTTGCCTTCCCCAAATAAGTGCAGGTCAAACTCTGTTAGTTTGGGAGATACGAAGGCATAAGGGTCGTAGATTACTCGGTCTCGTTCTCCTTCTTTGAGCTTGAGTTGGTAGTTGGCCAGTTCTTCTGTTTCGATGGTACATTCAAAGAAGTGGGGGTGATGCACCGACTCCATCGGATATTCTTTCCTTTCTTTTGGTACGATCACTGAAACTTTCTCGGCTGTTGGTTGGTAGGCTCGCACTACCCAGGCGCTTTTTCCGTTTTCTTCGACTTTGTGCGCCCCTAGAATTTGGAAGGGGTCGTGGTGCTGGTTCCAAACAATTAGGTTAATTTGCTCGACTGGGATGCTCATGGCTTTCAAATTCTTTTATTAGTAAAGGGTTAATGGGGCATCTATAATTCTGCGCTTTGCAACGCCCGATCGAGATTAAGTATATTAAATTTTGGGACAAAGTTAAAAATCCAAGAGGGAATGGGCAATGGCTGATTCTCCCTTGTCTCGACTGCATCTCATATTTGTAAACAGACTTTTTTGGCCTACTGACTACTGACCGGAGAACAGGCGAGACGCCTGTTCTACAAGAAGCGGTAAGTTTTTGGTTCGCTCCCAAATTGAGATGCACCCCTTGTCTCTGGAAATCTCCTTTGTCCGTTCCGAACTCTTACCTCGAACTTGCCAGGGTTTTAAACATCCTCCAGCCCGGGAGGCAAAGCTTCGCTACAGAGTTGGTGAATTTGGCCGATGCGCTCGAATAACCAGGGATGGTCCCGTCGGTATTGAGGAATTAAGGCCAAGGGACTGAGGAGGGCGGCGGCGGCCAGGTCGGCAATACTGAGGCGATCGCCTACTAAATAAGGACCAGGCTGCCAGCGGTGGGATAATATCTCTAAAGCATTAACTAGGCGATCGCTTGCCTGTTGGACCGCTGAAGGGTTAATCCCATACTGCCAACGCACGACCTTTATTACTGCTTGACTGGAAAAAGAGGGATCTATCCCCTTCCCTTCTCCGGCGCGAAAATGATAATAAACAAACCGGGTGGCAGTGCCGATGCTTTCGTCGAGCCAGTCTTCTAGCAGAGAAGCTTCCCTTTGTAGCTGGGGATCGCTAAAAAACAATTCGGGATCTGGACGATAAGATTCGAGGAATTTAAAAATTTGAGTAGAGTCGCCGATGGCTTGAGGTTGGCCTTCTATTTCCGGCAATAATACTGGGACGGTACTCAAACCCGTTAAAGGTTTTATTTCTAGCAAATGCAATCCAGGAGTTAGATTCTTAACTTCATAAGAAATGTCTTTATAACCGAGGGCCAAGCGTGCTTTTCGGCAGTAATGGGAGGTGCTAAATTGCAGTAACAACATTAAAAAATAATTCAGAAGTAGGATGGAATTCTCGCGAATCGATTTAATTCTAAAATAAAAAATGCTGAAAAATAGGCTTTTTTCGTATAAAATTAGTTGGTTGGCATTGAATCGGGAGCAGGTCTCCTTTGAAGCGAACCAAAAAGTGCCTCCTTTTTGTTGGTTTGTTCTTGGTGTTAGTT
>CALKCV010000039.1 GCA_938083405.1 uncultured Microcoleaceae cyanobacterium
AAGTCTTAATAAAATGTACTTCAAATTTCATTAATGCCCTTTAATCCTTGGAAGTTAGCCATTACCCATTACCCAATAATTAATAATTGAGGTTTAGATAGCGCTCAAAAATTCGTTGTTATTCGTAGTAATTGCTTTAGCGATTTACAACCATAAATCGCTAAAGCGATTACTACAAGCGAGATTTATCTGCCGGATTGAAATGCACCCGCATCTTTATTTTATTGTTCGTAAATAAAATTAAGTTGCTATATAGTCAATGCCCTTTTTGGACAAATTGTTAATTGTGAAAATGTTAATTTTTAATTATTACCGGAAGTTGGATAATAAATTGAGTGCCTCTTCCCCACTGGGAGACACAGCGCAGATCGCCACCGTGTTTATCGACGACAATTTGATAGCTAATAGACAACCCCAAACCGGTACCTTTGCCAATAGCTTTAGTGGTATAAAAAGGATCGAATATTTTCTCTATTCCCTCTGCTTTGATACCGATTCCGTTATCAGAAATGTTTATTTCTACCCATTCCTTATCTACAGTAGTTTCGATTTTAACAACGCTAGGGTCTGCTTTAATCTCGTCGAAACTGCGGTTTTGGTCTCGTTCGTGTAAAGCATCAATAGCATTACTAATGATATTCATAAATACCTGATTTAGCTGACCGACATAACATTCGATTAAAGGCAAATTACCGTAGTCTGTAACTATCTGGATTTCTGAATGATTGGGACCGTGTTTTAGTTTAGTTTGCAAAATCATCAGAGTGCTGTCGATATTTTCATGGATATCTACTTCTTTCACCTCAGCTTCGTCCAAACGGGAAAAAGTGCGTAAAGATTTCACAATTTCCCTAATTCGTTCTGCCCCCACTTGAATAGACTGAAGCAGTTTCGGGAGATCGTCTGCTAAAAATTCTAATTCAATATTGTCTATCTCCTCCGCAATTTCTTCCGTCGCTTCGGGGTAGTGTTGCTGGTACATTTCTATCAATCCCAACAAATCGCGAATGTATTCTTTGGCGGGACTTATATTACCATAAATAAAACTCACTGGATTATTAATTTCGTGAGCGACACCAGCCACTAACTGTCCTAAAGACGACATTTTTTCTGCTTGAATTAATTGGCTTTGGGTGCGCTGAAGCTGGCTTAAACTGGCTTTTAGTTCTTGAGTTTTAGCAGTAGCAATTCTAGTAGATTCTAGCGATCGCTCGTAAAGTTCTGCTTGATTGATAGCGATGGCTAACTGCTCTCTAATACTGGCTAGCAATTCAACTTCCCCATCGCTCCAATGGCGAACTTTAGAGCAATTAATACAAATAACAGTGCCCAAGTCTCCCGATATTGTCTGAATTGGCAATCCTAAAATCGACTTATAACCTCTTTTTAATAAAGACTCTCGCAGTTCCTCTAAAGATATAGCAGCCACGTCGTCATAACGAACGATTTTACCCTTTAAAATCCTTCTGGCGAGGGAACCAATTTCCTCAGTGCTATAAGTACCAATAATCGAGGGAGTCTCCGCAGTTTTCTCTTCCCGATAAACTTCCCAAACTGGAGGAGCGGGCTCGGGGCGATACCAAGCAAACACGCACAAGTCAATTTCTAATAAATCCCGCAGTTGCCGCACCGTAGTTTCTAAAATAGTATCCAAATCCAGAGAATCTCTAATCTGACTTGCCAAACGGTTGATCAGTTGTTCCTGGCGAGCTAATTCTCGCAATTGTTCTTCCGACTTGCTTAAAGCTAGCTCTGCCCGTTTGCGATCCGTAATATCGACTGTAGTACCGACGATCCGATAAATTTGAGCATCTCGATCGCGCAACGGCGTTAGGGTAGTCAGAAACCAACTCTCACCCCGAGAAAAGTTAATGCACTCCTCGTAACTAATTGTACTTTCTGCCTGCAAACAATTCATGTAGTTTTGAAACAATGTAAGCCCCTGGGTCCGATCGAAGATTTCCAGGGGGGTTTTGCCGACTACTTCGGCAGCGTTCATATTGGTGACGCGCTCGCAGGCTGCATTCCAGTGAACGTAGCGAAAATCGCCCTCTGGGGTAACATCCAAAACAAAAATAGCCTGTTCCGTACCGTCGTAGATACTGCGCAAAAACTCCTCTCGTTCTTGGAGAGCGATTTCGGCTTCTTTGCGGTCGGTGATATCCATGGCCGCCCCAAACAGCCTTTGGACTTGTCCGGTGTCGTTGCGTTCTGCTTCTCCCCAAGCGACCATGTACCTCATTTCTCCGCTGGGACGATTGATGCGCAGGTCGATTTTATAGGGGGTTCCTTCGGCGACCGCCTTGTCGATCGCCCCTTGCAATATTTCTCTGTCCGAGGGATAGATCGGTTCTATCAGTTTCTCAAAAGTTGGTGTTTCTGGAAGTTCTATCCCGAAGATGCGGAATAGTTCCTCAGACCAAGTAACGCTCCCAGTGGCGACATCTAACTCCCAATTACCGATGCGAGCGAGTCGTTGGGCTTCTTCTAATTGGCGGGTGGTTTGGCGGAGCGCTTCTTCGGCTCGTTTGCGATCTGTGATGTCGCGAGTAATAGTTGCCAAGGCAAAAGGTTGACCAGTTTCGGGGTCGCTTAGGGTAAAAAGAGTCCAATAGACGTAGATTGCCTCCCCCGTCTTAAAGTGCTGAAAGCGAAGATCGCTCTCGGCCCGTCCCTCTGCCATGACTTTCGGCAGCAACACGGATGAAACGTAAGCGCGGTCTTCCGGCCAGCAACAGTCGATCAGATGAGTCTGCCTCAGTTCTTCGATCCCGGATAATCCTACCATTCTTTGACCGGCTTCGTTGAGATAAAAGGGGTTGCCTTCGAGATCGCTGATGCCGATAAATTCCGAACTCCTCTCTATGAGGGTGATAAATTTTTGTTGTTCCCGTTCGGCAAGGAAGCGATCGCTTATATCCGCTATTGCTCCGATATAGCCCACTACCTGACCGTCTTCTCCTACCTCGGCCATTACCTGGATCGTTACCCAAATAATTTTACCATCGGCTCCCACCAAGCGATACTCCGTGATAAATTGTCGCTTACCTACTATGGCTCCATACCATTCTGTAAAGACTCGCTCGCGATCGTCTGGATGTAAAGCGTAAATCCAACCTTGTCCGAGAGCTTTTTCGACGCTCAATCCCGTAATTTCGCTCCAGCGATCGTTGATATAGGTGCAATTTCCCCGAGGATCCGTTTGGAAGATACAAATGGGAGAGGTTTCGATTAAGGTTTGATACCGACGCTGGCTCTCTCGCAAAGCTACTTCTCCTAGTTTGCGCTCGGTAATATCGCTACAGATACAAATTAATTGTCTGTCGTTACTTAGAGTCAGAGAAATTTCCTGAGTAAACGTTCTGCCATCGCGCTTTTTGGCGATTGCTTCTCCCTTCCACTCTCCCTCTCGCTCCAAGCTTGCAAACACTTCGCTTTCGAGTCTATTTATTTCCTCTGGGTAGTAAAGCTCCCGCCAGCTTTTCCCCAGAAGTTCCTCGGTGTCGCTGTAGCCATACAAGTTTAAATGAGATTGATTGAGATAGGTATATTCTTTTTTTTCGTTGAGGATCGCAATCCCTACGGTAGCAGCTTCAATAACTGTTAGCTGGCGTTGGGCTGTTTCTTCTGTTTGTTTCCTCTCGGTTATATCTTGAATATAGCCGTAAAAGACGGTATCGCCGTTGGACTGCAATTCCGGTCGAGAAGTGCCAGACAACCACTTGAGTCTGCCAGAAGAGGTATAATTGCGCCATTCCATTTTCCAAGGTTGGAGAGTTTGAGCGCTGGCGATCAGCGTCGATCGCAAAGTATCGACATCATCGGGATGAACTAATGCCCACATCAGTGCGACATTTTCTAACACTGCTTCTGGTTCTAATTCGTAGATTTCTCGACAACCGGGACTAATATAGGATAGATCGTCGGAACCATCGGGACGCTGCACGTATTCAAATAATACTCCCGGCACGTTGGCTGCCAGTTTTTGCAAGCGACCTTCTTCCGAGAGGGCATTTGAGGATGAAGAATTGGACTGGCCACTTGGGTTTGGATGAATTGGGGGAGTGGAGTTGTGGGCGGTGGGCATTGGTAATTTTGGGTAGTTAGATATCTGGCCTCTTCCTCGTCTCCTGTATTGCAGGGACTTTTCCACATGATAACTTGATGGACGGGGTGCATTTGGCCCTAGTTTATTACCTGGTACTGATGACGGGTACTCGTGACGATAGCCAGTACTCAAAAAAGCATCAAAATATGATGAGTATCGGCTCTATCGCCGGATTTTTGCCTTCGATGCACCCCTGGAACTATTTTCATTTTGCCACCATGTCTCGTATTATCACCTACAGCCCTGCTTACACTCTGGTCCCGACTTACGAATGTTTTAACCGTTGCAGCTATTGTAATTTTCGGGCCAACCCCGGCGAAAGCCCCTGGCTGACTTTGCAGGAGGCTACTAAACGACTTTTGCCGCTGAGGACTCAAGGGGCCATCGAAATTCTCATCCTCAGCGGCGAAGTTCATCCAGATAGTCGGAGGCGATCGCTCTGGTTTGAGCATCTTTACGATTTATGTCAGTTGGCCCTATCCCTGGGATTTTTGCCTCACACTAATGCGGGGCCTCTGAGTTTTGAGGAAATGGCGAGATTAAAAGAGGTCAACGTCTCCATGGGCCTGATGTTGGAACAAATGACGGACCAACTCCTCCAAACGGTTCACAAACGCGCCCCCAGCAAAAACCCGCAACTGCGACGGCAACAGTTGGAATGGGCGGGAGAGTTGCAGATTCCTTTTACTACTGGTTTGCTTTTGGGTATTGGGGAGACGGTGGCTGACTGGCGTTCGACTTTGGCGGTTATTGCCCAGGTGCAGCAACGGTGGGGCCATATTCAGGAGGTTATTATTCAGCCCTATAGTTCGGGCAGCCGGCAGCTATGGGAGGGGGAGACTTTCGAGCTGGGGTTGTTGCCAGAGGCGGTGGCTATGGCACGAGAAATCCTGCCCCCAACTGTTACTTTGCAGATTCCTCCGAATTTAGTGGCTTTACCAGAGATTCTCTTTGCTTGTTTGGAAGCGGGGGCTAGGGATTTAGGGGGCATCGGGCCTCGCGATGAGGTTAATCCCGATTATCCCCATCCCCACGATCTAGCTTTAGAGAATCTCCTGGCTTCGGCTGGATGGGAGTTGCTGCCGAGGTTGCCGGTTTACGATCGATATGACGGTTGGTTATCGCCGCGTTTGCGTTCTCTTGTCAACCATTGGCGGGTTAAATTGGCGGGTGCATCGCCCGAGTGAAGAGAACTAAGTAATTAATAATTAATAATTAATAATTAATAATTACTGGACTTAATTCCTCTGAGTAGCGAGGAAGCGTGTTTTGCATGCCCCGTCCGCGAAGAAATTTTTGTTCAAATTATTTTGCACGACTACTTAAAAGTCAAACGCGATGAGTCAGTGGTTAGTTGTTAGTTGTTAGTTGTTAGTTGTTAGTTGCAATTTGGAGATTTTTACTTCGATGAGATGCTCCCAAATTG
>CALKCV010000040.1 GCA_938083405.1 uncultured Microcoleaceae cyanobacterium
AGATACTTCTTCTTCTAAAAAAGACCTGGATAAAGCTTTGCTAAAGCAATTAGATAGAACCACCTCAAATTGGGGAGTTAAAGTTATGAGGGTAGAGGTTCAAAATATTATTTTCCCTAAAAGAATACAAACAGCTATGGAGAATGAATGGGCTGCTCTTAGCGAAAAAGAAGCTAGAATTGCCATAGCAGAAGCAGAAAAAACAGCAGCGATCGCCAAAGCAGAAGCGGAAAAAGCAACAGCGATCGCCAACGCTCAAGCCGATGCAGAAACTATAAAATTGCTGGCAGAAAGTTTGCATTTAGACTCCCGCAGTCCAGATTTCTTAAACTATCTCGTCGCTATTAGATATGTCGAAGCAAATGAAAAATTAGGGGAGAGTTCTAACTCGAAAATTTTGTTCGTTGACCCCTCTACTATGTCATATTCTGTCCAGAGGTTGTTAGGAAAAGGAGCCAGTTTGCCAGAGTTTGAAAACGAGGAACCCGATGGGAACGGAAATGGTAAGAAACCACTATTGTAGGGAATTGTTAATGGTTAATGGTTAATTGTTAATTGTTAATTGTTAATTGTTAATTGTTAATTTTTAATTCCCTAATAATAGCATCGGCAACCCGACAAACATCGAATATTTCTCGAACGTCGTGAACCCGAACAATATCTGCGGAATTGGCGATCGCCGCTACGCAAGCAGCAGCAGTTCCCCAAACCCTTTCTTTTGGTTCCGGTCTATCTAAAATCTGACCGATAAAACTCTTCCTAGAAACCCCAATTAATATGGGACAATTTAAACCTTTAAAGCGAGCTAACTCTCGCAATATTTCTAAACTTTGAGCGTAAGTTTTAGCAAAGCCAATGCCGGGGTCGATAATAATTTTTGATTTATCAATTCCAGCAGCAACAGCAGCCTCTATCCGACTTTCTAAAAACTCATAAATTTCCCCGATTAAATCCTCATAATCGGTCAATTGTTGCATAGTTTTCGGAGTTCCTTTAATATGCATTAAAACAATAGGAACCCCCAAAGCGGCTACTACTGGCAACATTTCTTCCTCAAAAGTTCCTGCAGAAATATCGTTAACAATATCCGCCCCCGCCTCCACAGCCGCCCTTGCCACTTCCGCCCTAGTCGTATCCACAGAAATTGCCACCGTAGAACGGGCAAGATGCCCGTTTATTTTATTTGTTAAGCTCTCGTTTTCCCCATTTATTTTATTTATTAAGCTCTCGTTTTTGCCGTTTTTTTTGTTGGTTAAAATCTCGTTTCTTCTCTTACTTAAAACCTCGATTACAGGAACTACTCGATGTAACTCTTCTTCTAAAGAAATAACATCGGCACCAGGTCTGGAAGACTGACCGCCGACATCGATAATATCTGCCCCCGCTTCGATAAAATGTTCGGCTTGAACTAAAGCAGTTTCCAAAGTATTAAAATCCCCACCGTCGCTAAAACTGTCGGGAGTGACATTGAGAATGCCCATTAAATAAGTCCGTTTTCCCCAGTCAAAATTAAAGTAGCGATCGCTCATTTCTGTTAAATCGTTAAAATGTTCGTAGTAGTTTGTAGTTTGTAGGGTGCTTCCTGGCACCAAAACCCCATTTTGATTAAATAATTAAAGTCTTTGTAGGATGCTTCCTGGCACCAAAACCCGATTTATATTAAATTATTGAAGTCTTTGTAGTAGCGTCCCCCAGCTAAAATGGTGAGTAAATTTTTTTCATTTATTATTACAACTAACAACTAACAACTAACAACTGACTTTAGCGTTAATATTTTTACCCGCAATTTTAGGCTAGATGCCCTAGTAGGGTGCGCCCCAAAACCCCATTTTTATTAAAATAATTGAAGTGTTTAAAAAGCAAAGCTTAAAACAAAAGGAGAAAGATAAGGTGCGCGCTGCGCACCCTACTTCCTATTTATAGTTAACAATGCGGGCAAAACTATCAGGTTGCAGACTCGCGCCCCCAACGAGAGCCCCATCAATTTCTGGTTGAGCCATAATTTCATCAACATTATTCGGCTTCACCGAACCACCGTATTGAATGGGCACATCAGCATTAGTCAATTTGCTGCGAATTAAACCAATAACTCGGTTAGCTTCCCCCGACTCGCAGGTGTCGCCAGTGCCGATCGCCCAGATCGGTTCGTAAGCAATTACCAAATTCTCTTGGTCAACATCCACTAAATCTTTCTCCAACTGGGAGAAGATGTGAGACTCAGTTTCCCCAGCATCCCGCTGCTGTTTCGTTTCCCCCACGCAGAGGATGGGAGTCAAACCGTAGCTTTGAGCCGCTTTTAGACGCAAATTAACAGTTTCGTCAGTTTCGCCGAAGTATTCCCGGCGCTCGCTATGGCCTACAATGACGTGGCTAACCCCGATTTCTTTGAGCATCAGGCCAGAAATTTCCCCGGTATAAGCACCAGACTCCTCCCAGTGGACGTTTTGCGCCCCTAGCTTTACCCTACTTTGATGCAAACTTTTGGACATCAGCTCTAAATCTGTGAAAGGAGTGCAGAGAATGACTTCTCTATCTGGGGGGGCTTGTT
>CALKCV010000041.1 GCA_938083405.1 uncultured Microcoleaceae cyanobacterium
TTTTCCGATCCAAAATCATTGGTACATCGCTTATCTCGCTGGCAAACAGCTTTCGGTGATAGCTAAAACTTTTTTGGAAGATGTCATCGAGAATTCCCTGAAGAAAGATAAGAAAGACAAGAAAGACAAGAAAGAATTAGCAAGAATTAGCAATTAATTATTAATTGTTGAACCATTACCAAATTTAAAACAATTGCTACCAGACACACCAATAATTGCATTTACAATTTTGCTGGCGATCGCCCTCATCGTTCCCCCGATTTTTGAACGACTGCGACTGCCTGGGTTAGTCGGCTTGTTAGTCGCCGGAGTCCTTCTCGGGCCTGGCGGGGCAAATATACTCGACCCGGAAGACCAGATGATGAAACTCTTCACCGACGCGGGTAAAATTTATCTGATGTTCGTAGCGGGTTTGGAGATCGACCTCGAAGAGTTTCGCAAGACCAAAGAGCGATCGCTAGGTTTCGGCATCGCCACTTTCATGTTCCCGCTCATAGGCGGCACCATAGTGGGGCAGCTATTCGGGTTGGGCTTAAACTCTTCCATTCTCATCGGTTCCCTGCTAGCGTCCCATACGCTCTTAAGCTTTCCCATCGTTCTCAACTTGGGAGTAGCGCGCAACGAAGCAGTGACCGTCACCGTGGGCGCGACTATTTTCACGGACATCGCCGCCCTTTTGGTCCTGGCGATCTGCGTCTCCATCCATCAAGGTGAGTTTTCGGCGGCGAGTTTGGCTATCCAGTTAGGAACTCTGGCGCTCTACTCTGCCGCTGTTCTATTCGGTCTCGACTGGGCGGGAAGGGAGTTTTTCCGTCGCACGGGGGACGAAGAAACGAACCAATTTCTGTTCGTGATGCTGGCAGTGTTTTTAGCTGCAGTCGGCGCCCAACTTATCAACGTCGATAAAATTGTCGGCGCTTTTCTGGCAGGTTTGGCTGTCAACGATGTGGTCGGGCGGGGGCCTGTGGAGGAAAAGGTAGAATTTGTGGGGAGTACCCTTTTTATCCCGTTTTTCTTCGTGGGTATGGGTTTGCTGATAGATATTCCTGCTTTTATTAAGAGCCTTACGGAGGATCTACCCCTAACTTTAGCGATCGTGGGGGTTTTATTTCTGGGGAAAATGCTAGCGGCACTCTTGGCAAAACTGCTGTTTGGCTACAGTTGGAACGAGTCTCTAACTATGTGGTCTCTATCTCTGCCCCAGGTGGCGGCGACTCTGGCGGCGGCTTTGGCTGCTTTTGAGGTCGAGTTGATTTCTAAATCGGTGTTTAATGCGGTTATCGTCTTGATGCTGGTGACTTCGGTGTTGGGACCGGTGCTGACTTCTACTTTTGCCAGTAAGTTGCCTCGACCTAAAATGGAGATGGAGCGAGAGAGTGCTGCTGGGGCGTCGGATGGGGAAGATGCTGGGAGCGATCGCCCATTTAAGGTGGTGGTTCCGGTTTACAATCCTTCGACGGTGCGCTATTTAATCGAAATGGGCTGCCTGCTAGCTCGCCACGAGTCTGGAATTATCGTGCCTTTAGCGATCGCTAAAAGCCGCGCTCGTTTGGACGAGCCGATGGTGGGGCAAGCTTTGAAGGTGAGCCGGGGACTGATAGACCGGGCCGTGGAGGTGAGTAAGGAGTTGGAAGTGGAAGCGAAGCCCAAAATTCGCATCGACGACGAGGTATCCGACGGCATCAGTCGCACTGCGAGGGAGGAGGATGCCAGTTTGATAGTTATGGGTTGGAGCGACATCGGCGGCTTGCGGGCTCGCTTGTTTGGCAGCGCCATTAATAAGGTGTTTTGGTCTTGCCACTGCCCGGTGGCGGTGGTACGGTTGCTAGACGAACCGATGAATCTTCGTTCGCTGTTGGTGCCGCTCAAGCATATTACTCGGGCCACTGCTCGGGAGGTGGAGTTGGCGCTGATGTTTGCCGATACTAATAATGGGGAAGTGCGGTTGCTTCACGTTTGCGATCGCCGGACCTCCCGCCAACAGGTTAACGATTTTGAGTCCCAGTTACAAGAGATTATTTCTAACTCTGGGTTTGAGGTCCAGACTTCGATTAAAACGATCCGCGATGACAATGTGGCTCGGGCGATCGTGCGGGAGTCGGCATCGGTGGATTTAGTTATCTTGCGTTCTATCCGCCGTCGCACTGCTGGCGGACTGGCTGTTAGTAACGTGACTATGGATGCGATTCAAGATTTGAATTGTTCGTTGCTGCTGTTCGGATTGCCCCATTCGTAGTTTATTAGGAGGATTAAGAAACCGAGTTTTTTGCAAAAACCCGGTTTCTGGCCAGCGATTGAGAATCGAGTATTCTTTGGGCTACAATCAGGTTTCACTCTTTACTGTCCAGGGATCGCAGATGTGGGCCTCAGTGGAATCTTTGAGGGAGAGCGGGGAAGTTAGTTACATTCACTTAGTTTCGTTGCTGGCAACCGATGTCGCAGCAGGTGATTTCGATCTCAGTGGAACCTTTGAGATCGAAATCACCCAAAGTCGGTTACATTCACTTAGTTTCGTTTTGGGGAGTTGTGGCGATCGCAGCCGTTTATATTCCTTCCTCAGTAGAACTTTGGAAACCAACAACCGTAAATCGGTTACATTCACTCTGTGTCAAGCTTTGCGGTCCCGGCGGCAGCCAGCTATTTTGCTTCCAGTGAGTATGCAAGAAACTACGGAAAAATCCCGCATACCAACAATTCAGCCATTTTGCCGATGCCATCTTCACACAAATCCTGTTTAATGAAGATAAGGACGAAGCGGAGTGACGCTCTAACCAAGTCAAACCCTGCTTCTGCCAAGCGATCGGCCCAGCCAGGCAAACAATTCAGCTATTTGGCGGATGGAAAAATCGCTTAATTGCTCTTTAATGAGTATAAGAACGAAGCGCAGAAGTCTCCTAACCAAGGAAAACAAAGCTTCTGCCAACCAAGCTACCACCTATAAATTAGGAATTTTGAATCACTGTGATTCAAAACACAATCAGTAATTTAAAGCACGATCGCTTGTAAAAACATTGTCATAGTTCAATGGAGCGGTTACAACCAAAATAGGTTTTAACCAACACCAGATAAGATACAACCATAAAGTAGAAACCAAACCGAAATAAAAACCATGATTAAAGCAACCAAAAACCAAGAAGGCCAAAACAACAAATCTTTATTTTCTCCCTTAAAAACCGCCGCAGCAACAGCCTGCTTGCTCTCTCTAGCCGCCCCATCAGCGATGGCAGGCAGCTTGACCAAAGGCTCTACATTCATGCTCTTCCTCGAATGTAATAATGACGGAATCTTCCACGTCGTCGAAAACGATCCAGTTATCAACGGCTGGGACTACACCGTAGATGCCCAAGGCGACAACACAGATGGCGGCCTTTACGACATCGGCGGCATGGCCATGAAGCAAGTAGGCAACGAACTCTATGTGGCAGTTACCGGCGGCACCTCCCTAGAGGGAGAAGGCTACGATCGCAACCTAGACAAAATTTTCTACGGAGATTTATTATTTACCCCCAGCGGCGTCAACTTCCAAGATGCCATGGAAACGGGCCAACTGTCCGGGATTCACTTTACAGGTTCTGCGGACTCCGGCGCCGATGCGGGACTGGGGCTCTATAAGAACGTCTCCGCCAAAGGAGTAGGGGCCAAGAACTTCGGTCATAGCACCCAGCAAAATTACGCAAACATAGTTGACTCCGATGTTGACAACTTCTTTGGCGACCTGGGCTTAGAAAACGACTATTTTGATAAAAATAAAGGCTATAACGTAATCGCTCAAGGAACCAAAGTAGAAAATGATGGTTTCGAGATGGTGGATGTATCTAACCTAGAAAACCTGGGCTTGGACCTCGACGAGTTCAACCCGGCAAGCGAACAAGTCTTTGGCTTTAAATTCAATATCGATGCCCTCTTACCACCCAGAGAAGCGAAGGGCATAGGAATTCTCGAAGGAATAGCAGGGGAAGCCGGAGTTACCTTCGACGAAACCTGGAAGGAAGAAATTGCTGGCTACGACCAAAATATAAACGGTCTTCAAGACGAAGCAGACAAGCAACAAGGCATAGCAAATACCAAGCAACAGGAAGCCGACTACAATCAAGGTATTAGAGATACAGCAGAAGAAGAACGGGACAAGATTCAAAACCAGGAAATCAAGCCTCGCAATAGAGAAAATTACACGGCAATTAAAACCAGCCCCGGTGCCAGCGGTTACTTCGAGGCAAAAGGAATCCGCGATGACCTCGAAGACCTCGGCGACGACGTCAAGGCTGCCCAAAAAGTAATCGACAACAATCCTGCCAAGATTGCCAAGGCAGAACAAGAACGGGACGCCGCCCAAAAAGCCCTGGATGCAATCCCCCCAGAAGAGGATTATCTCTCCAACAAAGTTCAGAATGCCAACAAAGGCATCAAGGATGCTTATGCAGCAGTTGAAGATTTGACTCCCCAAAAAGAAGCTTGGGAGCAATATAAAATAGACCAAGGATACGATAGGCCCTGGAAGTGGAACAACCTAAGCGTGGAAGAAAAGCTCGCGGTCCAAGATAGCTTCCCCGGAGACTGGGTCGCCTTAAGGCAAGATGGTAGCCCTGCCAAGCAAGAGCAAGAGTTAGAAACCTTTAGCAAAAAAATTGAGGATTTCGAGAACGACGCTAAGAAAGAACGCCAACAAGCGATCGAGAGCTACGAGAATACCGTCAACCGTCGCAACTCAGACATTACAAAATACGAGGGAGAGATTGCCGATGCCCGAGATGACAAGAATGAAGCGAACCAAGAGATTGCAAAGCTCGAAAATAACGGTAAAAACGACCTGCTTTCTCAATTAAATACTCTCAAGCAAAACGCCGAGAACGCTCTGAACGACCTCGACAGCTTGACCCCAGAAGAGAAACAGGAACGGCAGCAATTCTATAATGAAGAAATTGCCCA
>CALKCV010000042.1 GCA_938083405.1 uncultured Microcoleaceae cyanobacterium
ATCCGTTAAATCCTCTGCAAAATCCGTTGCCAACCGAGCCTAATTAACAATTAACAATGAATAATTAACAATTGTTTTTTAGCGTAGATACAAGTTAAAAAGCACAATTTTAATCGCCCCGCACCAACCCAATTGGGAAAATGTTAATTATTAATTGTTAATTGAGAAAACCCCCGACGTAAATCCTCTGCAAAATCCGTTGCCAACCAAGCCTAATTAACAATTAACAATGAATAATTAACAATTTTTTTTTAGCGTAGATACAAGTTAAAAAGCACAATTTTAATCGTCCCGCACCAACCCAATTATTAATTATTAATTATTAATTATTAATTATCAAAGACCTTGACATAAATCCCGATCGCCCTCCTTAATATTAGGACTCTTCTGTAAATAATCATAAACCAAATCGCAACCCTGAGCCAATAAATAATCCAGATCGAAATACCATAACATAGCAGTAAAATCCCAAGAACCGGAAACCAAAATCTTACCATCGGGACTAAAACTAAGAGCGTAAACGCCATCGCCATGCCCTACCAAAGTAGCCAACTCCTCGCCCTCAAGACTCCAAATTTTAATAGTTCCATCGGCGCTACCAGAAGCAACAGTTTTACCGTCAGGACTAAAAGTAGCGCTATAAACTTCCTCCTTATGCCCCTTAAAAGTAGCCAAAACCTTACCGTCGATGCCAATAAGTTTAACAGTATTATTGCTACAAGCAACAACCAGCTTATCGCCACTGGGACTAAAACTGACGCTATTAACAGCCAAACAAAGGTCGTTAACCCCGACTATAACCTCACCGTTAAGATTCCATAATATAAGATTATCCCCCTCACCACCATAACCGGCGGAGGCGATCGTTTGAGCGTCCGGGCTCAAACTGACGCTTCTAACCCCATACTTATGCCCGGTAAAACTAACCAACTCCTGACCCTTAAGATTCCACAATTTCACAGTTCTGTCAGCACCAGCAGAAGCGACTACCCTGCCATCCCTACTAAAACTCACGCTATTAACTTCCGAACGATGCCCTCTCAAAGTCAAAGCCGAACCATCGTCAACATTCCATAATTTCACCGTACCATCAGCACCAGCAGAAGCGACAACAGTACCGTTGGGGCTAAAACTGACGCTATAAACTCCCCTTGTATGACCGGTGAGAGTTCTAAGTTCCTTACCATCAGGAGTCCAGATTTTAATCGTCCCGTCAAAACTAGCCGTGGCGATCGCCTGACCCATCGGACTAAAACTCACCCCCCGGACCACGCTTTGATGCCCTTCGAGGGTAGGAAGTTTGGCTTCGCTAACGCTCCATAATTTAATGCTTAGATCCGCACTGGCAGAAGCGATCGTCTTACCATCGGGACTAAAACTCAAATCCCCTACCCAAGTGCTATGGCCTTTAAGAGTAGCAATGGGGCGACCGTAACTGGTCCAGAGTTTAATAATGCCATCGGCGCTAGCAGAAGCGATAGTTTTGCCATCCGGGCTAAATTTCACCGCGACCGCAGGCCCATCGTGTCCTCTCAAAGTACCCATTTCTCGACCGTCAGCGTTCCAGACTTTAATCGTATTATCCCAAGAAGCCGAAGCGAGAGTCTGGCCGTCGGGACTAAAACTCACGCCGAATACGCGATCGCGATGGCCTTCGAGAGTTGCAATTTCTCTACCTCTTAGGTTCCAGAGTTTAACAGTATTATCCTCGCTAGCAGAAGCGATGGTTTTGCCATCGGGACTCAAACTGACGCTATAGATTTTATCTTTATGAGCCTGAATGCTGAGGATTTGTTTGCCTTCAGGGTCCCAGAGTTTAACCGTACCGTCATTACCACCAGAGGCGATCGCCTCTCCACTGCCGCTAAAACTCAGGCTGTTAACGGCCCCACCGTGACCGATAAGAGTTAGGAGCTCGTAACCGCTTTTATCCCACAGCTTAACAGTACCGTCATTACCACCAGAGGCGATAATGTCTCCACTGGGGCTAAAACTCACGCTATAAACCGGACCGACATGGCCCGATAAAGTTAATATTTCTTCCCCATAACTGGTCCAGACCTTAACAGTACCATCATCGCTAGCAGAAGCTAGAGCCTTACCATCGGGACTAAAACTCACGCTATTAACAGGCCCCTGGTGTTCTGCTAAAGTCCGGCGCGATCGTATACCGTAAACTGCCTTTTGTAAAGAGGCGATCGCCCGGACAGACGTATCGTTCGGCACTTTTTCCGTTCCTTGTTTTAGCAGTTTGCCTGCCTTTAAAGCTTCTAAGAGGGCATCAAACTTCTCCTCTTCGGCAAACAACTTTTGCGAAGACCAACTCCAAGCATCCACTTGAGCATTTAATTTCTGAGATTCCAGATTCAATCGCTGCCACTGTGCCTGCCTCCAATTATATACCGCCACCCCCAGAAAACCCAGCAAAAAAGCGATCGCCACCGCAGCCATACCATAATTGCGCCACTGTTGCTGTCGTTGTTGCTGGATGCTAGTGGCAATAAATTCTCGTCCGAGAGGCGATAGCGAAATCTTCTCCCCCTCGCCCGCCATCGCATTTTTCAAAGCCGATAACTTAAGCCCCTGTAGTAAATAATCTTTTGCTCTCCTATTATTTTGCCATTCCTTAGCATCCGCCTCCACTCGCTCCCATCTTCTCATCGCATCCCTGCGAGACTCCACCCAAGAATGCAACTTAGACCAATAGCGGATCGTGCTTTCGTGAGCTAATTCTACTAATGTTGCCGTTTTGTTACTCTCTGGAGTTACTCGCGCCTTGGAGATGACGACCAATCTTGCCGCTGCTAATTTCTGTAGAACCTTACTTACTTCTACCAGCGAGAAGCCCTCCGGGCCGCTTCCGGATCGCTCTCTGGTGACTAAATCTTTTTTCCATACCGGCCCCGTAACATCTTCTGTTTCCAAACCTATTTGAATGGATGCGAGCAAAATCGAGCGCGCTATCTGACGCTCTTTTTTCGTCAGCTTTTGATAAACCTCGTTAGCTCGTTTTTCCAGACAGCCCTTAATGCCGCCAATGCCCTCGTATTCAGAAACAGTAAATCTATCTGCACTGCGCCGCCGCCAAAGTTCGGTCAAAGCGTATTGCAGCAGGGGCAAGCTGCCGTACTTGTCTGCATCTTCAATAGTCCGTTCTACAAGTTCTGGCTCCACTTCGATGCCTACTTGTTTGGCTGGTTCGGTAATTACTTCTTTTAATTCCTCTCGCGTCATCGGCATCACCGTCACCATTTGAGATTGTATCTGCTCGGCCAATCCTCCATACTGCTGCAACGCACATTTACCGAAAAAATCTGCCCTCATGGTAACGATCGCTAATACGGAGGTCTGACGATCTGCCGTTGGTTCCTCCCCCGATAATAAAGAAGTAGCCAGCAGCCAGGGTTCTAAGGCCCCCATGAGACATTCAAAAAATTGTTGTCGCTCCTTATCATCGTCGCACAAGCTAAAAACTTCCTCCAACCGTTCTACTACCAGCACTACCCGGCTTGCCTTCGGAGTTTGCAGCAGTTTTCGCAATCCTACGCCTCCCTCCTTTATCAGTAATTCTTTCACCAGAGCGTAATTTTCTACTTCTGGTGTGCCTCCTGCTTCGACGTCAGTTTTACTCGAATAGCCATTGGTGGAGCCATTGGTAGTCTTCGTTCCGTTGGTGCCCGGATGCAAGCCATTAGTTTTTCCCGGTTTGGGGTGTTTGTTTGAAGGTGGTGGAATAGGAAGAGATTCCAAGGGCGATCGCTTCTTGGCAGTCCTTGGTTTGGAGTTGGGATTTTGACCCTCCAAGGTGGAAATCGCCCCGGAAAATAGATTAGGAGGAAGTGGAGGGGGCCCTGCTATAGGACGCGATCGCTTGCCCTGTCCCCGCCCTGGCGGACGACGCCCCGGCATAGCTGCCACAGACTCAAATAACTCTGGAGCTTTGGCTCTAACTGCTCCTCCACTAGCTGCTATTTCGCTGCGATAATCTGCCAGCGCCACTGCCAAACTTTTGAGCGGATGTTCCCCCGGTCGAAATTTAACTATGGGCCAACTCTCGCTTCCCGAAATCCGCTGCCCTAATTTTAATTGATGCAATAGCCCCGCATTGACCGCGCTAGATTTGCCGCTTCCCCTGGAGCCTATTACTGCGAGAAAATTACTCGTTCTGACTTTTTCTAATAATAAATTAGTTAGTTTCTTGCGTCCGTAGAAATATTTCGGATCTGTCTGGTTGCATTCGTAAAAAGCCAGTCCTTTATAAGGACAAATTCTTCTTATGCCAACGCCGCTTTCTAAATTTTCTAACTCCCCAGTTAAGATAATTTCGCTGCCGGAATTATTAAAAATAGGTCGTTCTTTCGATGTGGTAAATTGTTTTTTTAGATAATCTACTAAGCTATAGTTCGTCGCGCATCTATTGAGATTGTTTTCGGGAGAAAGTGCTTCTAACAAGCTGTTGCTAAAGGGGCTATGTTCCTCATTATTTTCTATTTTAGAGTCCCAGGGAGCTCCCGCCACGATTAAACATCTATCCGAGTCGGGTTCGGAAAAAGTTGCTTTTTTCTCTAAAGACAATTCCAGTAAAGCTTCGCTATAGCAACAGTCCAGCCATACTATTTGCTGGCGCACTCTAGATTTTTCTAAAAGCTGATACAGCCAGCCCTGAGATACTCCCCATTTACCTTTTTCCAAGTTAGCATCGCTAGCTGCTAAAAAACTTTCTTTAATTCCCCCTATTTCTTCTTGCAAACCCCGTCCGGCAAAGAATAATAAGGCTGTGTCTGGTATGTTATTTTCGGGATTAAATAAATTAGAAATCGCTTCTTTCAGGGCTGTTGTTTGAGCCTTTGTGCTTTTTGGCGTGGCATCTATTTGCAGCGAATCGTCGATCTCTATCGCTGGGAATCTCGTTACTTGAAAGTTGCCGTAGGTTTCTAATAATTGAGCGATCGCCTCTGCATCTGCTGCTGCTTTTCTAAGATTTTTGGGTCTATTGGAACTATCTTTTAGTTGGGGATAAAGATTGATTCCTACTACTAATGCTTGTCGGTTCATTTTATTTGGGAATGAGGTTCGCGAGTAATGAAGAATGGCATGGCAAGTAATTAGCCTAACGCATTAGCCATTTAACTTGAGAGCGTATTATGCCACGCTCTGGCTGGAATTTTCAATTCTTCTGAAAAAGTAAAAATTCTCTTTGTCCCTCAAATGGACCTTTATTGACTCGAATTTTCACGTCTGGCCATAAAGACAGACAGGCATCTGCTCTAAGCCTCCATTCGGGCAGCGTCGCTTCAGAGGGCAGAAGGAAAAGGATGCCTCTTATTTTTTCTCTGGGCCAAATCCTGGAGCGATGTTGCATCCGCAACGCTTCGCGAACGCCTCTTTGCCTTTCTCTCATCGAAAGAGTCTCCAGTTTCTCTCCTAGCTGCAGACAAAAGTTCGAGAATTATTTAACGAAGGGCTATTTTGTCGGATTTGACAAGGTGGAAACTTTTTGCTATTTTGGGCAAGCTATAATAGAAGCAGTTTACAATACTCAATTCTAAGAATTTATTATGCCTCCAAAAAAAATAATTTGGTCTTTGGTTTTCTTAGCTGCGGCATTTATAATCGTTGGTGACAGCTTGGAGTTCTTCCCCGAACCCATGCAAAACGCTAGTTTTAAAAGTAGAGAATTTATCGTGGGCTTATGGCCGGAGTGGCTCAAGCCGAAGGATACTAACCAACGTACAGAAAAAGCGATCGAAGAAGTAGAGAATCAAAGTAATCCTTAAAGTGCATTTTAATTTTTTTTAGTGCTAAAGATGTAGTGACAGATCGTAGTAATCGCTTTAGCGATTCATATCAATAAATCGCTAAAGCGATTGCTACCATCGCTGTAGTCTGTAGGTTGTGCGGACCTCCGTGGAACCCAACTTTAAATATTTTGGGTTCCACTCAGAGCAGCAAACCTAAAATTGTGTTTAACAAAGAAGTATTGCCTACAGCCCTATCCCAAACAATTAACAATTAACATTTTCTCAGTTAACAGTTAACATTTTCCCAGTTAGCAATTAGCCTATTTCTTCTTCAACCAGCTAAACATCGCTCGTAAATCTTTACCCACTTCTTCAACTGGATGCTCTGCTTCTTGGCGGCGCATCGCCGTAAACCCTGGTTTGCCTGCCTGATTTTCCAGAACGAACTCCCGGGCAAACTGACCTGATTGAATTTCGCTCAGGATTTTTCGCATTTCGGCGCGGGTTTCGTCGGTGACGATGCGAGGTCCGCGAGTGTAGTCTCCGTATTCTGCGGTATTCGAGATGCTGTCGCGCATCTGGGCGAGACCCCCTTCTACCACCAAGTCAACTATCAGCTTGACTTCGTGCAAGCATTCAGAGAACGCTAGTTCTGGTTGATAGCCAGCCTCTATTAAGGTTTCAAAACCTGCTTTAATCAGGGCGCTCAAACCGCCGCACAACACGGCTTGTTCCCCAAAGAGATCGGTTTCGGTTTCTTCGCGGAAACTGGTTTCGAGGACTCCGGCGCGAGTGCCGCCGATGCCCTTCGCATAAGCCATTGCGCGATCGCGTGCCTGACCGGTGGCATCTTGATATACTGCAAACAAACAGGGCACTCCTTCTCCTTGTTCGTAAGTCCTTCGTACTAAATGCCCCGGTCCTTTCGGCGCTACCATAATCACATCCACGTTGGCAGGGGGCACTATCTGGGAAAAGTGAATGTTAAAACCGTGGGCGCAAGCTAGGGCTTTCCCTTCTGTTAGATAGGGTTCGATTTCGTTTTTATAGACAGTTTTTTGCACTTCGTCCGGCAGCAAAATCATTATTAGATCTGCTATTTCGGCGGCTTTGCTTACTGGATGAACTTTTAAACCGGCTGACTTAGCTTTTTCTGCTGATTTGCTCCCTTCGTAGAGTCCCACTACCACGTTTAAGCCGCTATCTTTTAAATTCAGGGCGTGGGCGTGACCTTGGGAACCATAGCCGATAATGGCAATAGTTTTGTTTGTTAATAGGTCTAAGTTGGCATCCTGGTCGTAATACATACGGGCCATAGTCTCAATCTCCTTTTAGCTAAAACGATCGGTTGGCAAAACTGTTACTATATCATGGGATGCATGGCTTGTCAAAACAAAAATTTCTATCGGATAAAGCGACTTTTGTCAATAGCTAAAAGCTTAATTTTTTCTAAAGACGTTCGTAGCGATCGCTCTTCGGGATTAAATCCCGAAGAGCGATTACTAAGTTGTCGTGCATTTAAACTTTATTTTCAGTACAGGCATCTTGCCTGTACTACGGGCTTTAGACCGATATCTTTGGAGAAATTTAGATGCCCGGCAGCTTGCGAACTGCTTATTGTCGTTTTGGGGGAATGATAAAATATTAGAAACAGTAAAAATTCTATAACTCGACTAGAAGGTATGACTCAAACCACAGAAGATCGCCCAAACTCTCCCGATGTCTATGGTGATGGCTCTACTAGGACGCCGCCGTGGGGCACTGCCACAGTTCTCGAAGAAGGCCCTCGTTACCGGATCAGTCGGATCGAGATCAAACCCAAAAACCACATCAGCACCCAAATGCACTATCATCGCAGCGAACATTGGATCGTGGTTTCTGGCACCGCGAAAGTGATCTGCGACGGTAAGGAACATATTTTGATGCAAAAACAATCAACTTACGTTCCGGCAAGTACTCGCCATCGAGTAGAAAATCCAGGAGTAATCCCCCTGGTAATGATTGAAATCCAAAATGGAGAACATCTAGGAGACGATGATATTCTTCGTTTCCCCGAAGAAGATCCTAAATAATCTTCGATTGGGTGTTGTTTGGCTTGCTTGTAGTAATCGCAAAGCGCGATTTATATTGCTCGTAGTAATCGCAAAGCGCGATTTATATTGGACTTAAAATCTGCTTGTAGCGATCGCAAAGCGCGATTTATATTAGACTTAAAATTGGCTTGCAGTAATCGCAAAGCGCGATTTATATTGGACTTGAAATCGCGCTTTGCGATCGCTACGAACTTGGTTCAATTACTGCAACTTTTATTTGACCGTTCTGGGCTTTATTCATTGTCAAACTACTACATAAAGGCAAAAAATCAGCAATTTTCTTCTTTGAAGAAACCTGCTTAATAACTTCTGTAATAGGTTTGCCATATATTCTCTTAAATTCTGAAGCTACATTAGAGGTTAAAACGTAAGTATTTTGCGATTTTTTGGTTAATATCTTGATAATTTTTACTAAAACTAGCTCCATCTTTTCCACAGAATCAACTTCAGAGATCTTTCCCGTTAACTCTGGATATTGTTTCCCAAAATTTCGGTTGTTTTCCAACTCAAAGATAGTGACATAAATCAAATCATTTTCATCTGGTTGGTGGAGTACAAAATTAGCTGGATGGCTAACAAAAATAGAACTGGCAGGAGACCCAGGAAAATAAACCAAAACTACTTCGTCAATAGTTAAATTAAAAGTTTCTTGATATAAAGCAGAAATTTTATCTAGACTAATCCACTGAATTCCAGTCCCGCGTATTTCCTTTTTAATTAACTGTTGCAATTGTACGATAAATTCTTCC
>CALKCV010000043.1 GCA_938083405.1 uncultured Microcoleaceae cyanobacterium
GGCAAATACAGGTTAAAAATTATCAACCCAGAAGGAAAAATGTTAGTCAACCAAATTCTAAGCCGCATGGGTTAGGTTAGTCGATCGCCCAAATATTGCTTGTAGTAATCGCTTTAGCGATTTATAGAGATGAATCGCTTGGGTTAGGTTAGTCGATCGCCCAAATATTGCTTGTAGTAATCGCTTTAGCGATTTATAGAGATGAATCGCTTTAGCGATTACTACGATACAGAAACGAAAACTTCAAACGACAAATGGGAAGAGGCGCTCGAACTAGAAAAACGGAAAATAGCTTTTTCCCTTACTCCCAGTTCCAGCGCCCCCTCACGAGAAACCCGCGCGAGCGATCGATAAATCGTCTATTTTATTTTAATTCGGTTGCTTGGCTAACCGCAGCTAAAAACTCAACTCGCCGTATAAAGCAGTTGACTTTCGTTACGGTTTTGATAAGCAACCATAAAGGCATCCAGCGTTCGGCGCAAATCTTCTCTACCCAAAAAACAATCTAATCGATGCTGCACTTGGCCCCCATCAACAAGGACGATCGTAGGCAAAGTTTTAAGACGATAGGTACTCGCTAATTTTAAACTTTCGTCCGCATTAACTCCCACCAGCTTTAACTGGCCATCCCATTCAGCTTGAAACCGAACTAATTGTGGGACAATCATGTGGCAGAGACCGCACCAGGGGGCCCAAAAATTGACTAAAACAGGAGTAGAGGCATCTAACACCTCTTGTTTAAAGTTGCGCTCGTTAACGGATAACACGAAGAACCCTCAGTTTTTAATTGTTTTTTATTATTCTTATGGGATCATGCTACCAAGGAACGTTACTTGTTGCACGAATTAATAAAGGATGAGCCTGCCACAAGAGCAGGATAAAAATGGCCACGCCCAAATAGGCCCAACGAAAGAATTCCCCAAGTTCCAAAGTTTGATCCCCGCGAGCGATCGCCAAAAAAGGAACAACAGAAGTCCGAGCCTTCAAGCGGTCGAAAGCCTCCCCATATTTTGCCCGCATTCGGCGATCGCCATGCCAGACAGCAAAAAAATGGTGCAAAACCAACCCCACCGAAGTCAGCAGAGTAAAGCTAGTGCCCAGCCAGAGAGTATGGGCAACGCACCAAATCACCTGCCCTACCATCTGAGGATGGCGAGTAATTCTAATAATGCCCGTTTCGTGGAGATGGACTTCCGGCTTTTGGATAGCCGCTATTTCCAAGAGATTAAAAGTAGAGGGGTACAAAAACAAAAACGAAATGGCCGACAGAACCCAAACAGCAGGTTGGACCGCAGGGACTCCTTGTACTTGCCAAAGTTGCAAGCCATCGTAGCGGTGATTAAAAAAATAAACAATTAGAACCACCGCCAGTGGTAAGCTGACTAGAGCGAACAAAACTCGATAGAGTCGATGGCCAATTTTCGCCTCGCCCCAGGGACGCAAAGCAGCCAAACCGCTATGAGCTATTGCAAAAATTAGCAATAACCCCAAAATCACCCAGTGGCTGGGGGTAAGCCATTCATAAAACATAGTTGTTACAGAAAATCGATCCCAACAATTAACTAATAGCGTTCTTCATTATTATCAGGTACCCCCGCTTTCGATTAACGATCGCGCCGCGATCTATAATTAATTGTGGAAAAAGAGGGGGCCAAGGCGAGACCGTACCAAATCCCTATTAGGGATTGAAATAACCTTGAGGAACGCCCAAAGCGTAAATTCCCAAGTTCTTCTCTCCTAACAGAGATTTAACAATATGTCCGAGCTACCTTTCACCCTAGACCAATTGCGCATACTCAGAGCCATCGCTGCAGAAGGCAGTTTCAAACGGGCCGCCGACAGCCTATTTGTCTCCCAGCCTGCAGTCAGCTTGCAAGTGCAAAACTTAGAGCGACAGTTAAACGTACCCCTATTCGACCGTGGAGGCCGTCGGGCCCAACTCACCGAAGCGGGACATTTACTCCTAACCTACGGCGAAAAAATTCTCTCCCTCTGCCAAGAAACCTGTCGCGCCATCGAAGATTTACAAAACCTCCAAGGTGGAACTTTAATAGTGGGCGCATCTCAAACCACTGGGACTTATCTGCTGCCCCGCACCATCGGGATGTTTCGCGAAAAATATCCCGAAGTGGCCGTACAACTTCACGTTCACTCCACCCGTCGCACCGCTTGGAGCGTTGCTAATGGCCAAATAGATTTAGCGATCGTAGGTGGAGAAGTTCCTCCCGAACTCCAAGAGTCTCTGGAAATAATCCCTTACGCCGTGGACGAACTGGCTTTAATTCTGCCAGTATCTCATCCTTTAGCCGAGAAGGAGACTATCGAAAAAGAAGAACTCTATAATTTGAAGTTCATAACTCTCGATTCCCAATCTACCATTCGCAAAGTCATCGACCACATACTTTCTCGCAGCGGTATCGACAGCCGCCGCCTGAAAGTCGAGATGGAGCTAAATTCCATAGAAGCAATAAAAAACGCCGTCCAGTCCGGTCTGGGAGTAGCTTTTGTCTCCGTTTCAGCCATAGAAAAAGAGTTGCAAATAGGGGTACTTACTACAGTTAAAATCGATCCGATCGTAGTAAATCGAGTCCTCTCTTTAATTTATAATCCAAATCGCTACCGTTCTAAAGCTGCTGAGGCTTTTAGCAACGAAATTTTGCCTCTGTTTTCTACCCTAGATTTTGGCAGCAAAATCAAACCTCTACCTCGCAAGGAATTGGAACCAGTAGAGGTAGTAATGCCCTTAGATGATGAGAATTAATAATTAATAATTAATAATTAATTGAGGGCGTATTTCATATTGGCAAAAAGAAAACTGGAATAAACTTACAACGGTAAAAGGTAAGTTTTGCAAACCAACGTTCGGTCGCAACTAAGAACTAATTCGATAGACAAAATGCATTAACTCGGGGAAGAAAAGCAAAAAATCAGACTCTATTTCAGAATAATTACTTATCAGTTCTTCTCCCGCATTAATT
>CALKCV010000044.1 GCA_938083405.1 uncultured Microcoleaceae cyanobacterium
AGTGGAGAAACAACTACAGTTAGATGAAAAAACTCCGCCAGAGGAAACAGACCTTCCTAATCTTGACGATCTTTTTGAAGATGCAGATTTTGACGAATCTCAGGGAGAATTTTGGCAAATCGACCAAGTTTTAGATGACGAAGATGAAGAGGAAATAATAGATAAAAATGGTGGCAGGAATGGTAATGCTAATGGTAATGGGGTTGTAACAGAAGCAGCAGCAAACAAGCGATCGAAAGTTCAAACTAATAATTTAAAATCTGATGAAAGTATCAAAAAACTCTCAAAATCTGAGGATAAACATTCATCTATTGTTGCCAAACAATCTCCCAATTCTCAGTCAGAAACTCCTACTAAATATGCAACCCCCGTAGTGCGACAGTCGGTGCGGGTAGATTTAGAACATTTAGACAGCGTAGATCTTTTAGTAGGAGAATTGCTCATCAATCAAAATAGACTCGCTACTAGAAACGAACAACTTCAGGCTGCGGTTAAAGCATTAAATGCCCATTTGAAAAAACAAGAAAAGTCTTCTACCAATACATCAGAAAATATTCCCCAAAACGACGGAAAGAAAAAATCCAGCAAGCTATCTGCGACAGAAGCTACTAATATAATTTTGAATTTAGTTAATGAAAGTAGCGAAACTGCTGTCAAACAACAACGTTTGTTGCTGAATTTGCGTGAAGATTTAATGGAGGTGCGAATGTCGCCTCTGGGTGAGTTGTTTCAAAGATTCCCCCGAATATTACAACAAACTGCTAAGAGCCAGGGCAAACCAATAGAATTAACTATTGGCGGCAGCGATGTCTTATCGGATAAGTCCGTTTGGGATAAAATTTACGATCCTCTATTGCATTTGTTACGCAATTCGATCGCTCATGGGATAGAGTCAAAAGAAATCCGCCGCCAACGGGGTAAACCAGAAAAAGGTCGGATTTTTATTAATGCTTTTTATCAAGGAACTCGACTGGTAATTGAGGTTAGCGATGATGGTAAGGGAGTAGATTTGGAAGAGATTCGCCAAAAGGCAATTGAATTAGAAATTATTTCTCCTCAACAAGGGAAAATGATGCCCGAATCTGCTGTTTGGGATTTGCTTTTTGAGTCGGGATTTTCTACCGCAGCTAAGGTGGACGATTTGGCCGGCAGGGGTGTCGGTTTGGATATAGTTCGGACTCGGTTGGAGTCGATTAAGGGGTCGGTTTCCATTCGCTCTTTACCAAAGGTTGGTACTACTTTTTCTTTACAAATTCCTATTCAGATGACTATTGCTAAGTTGATGGTGGTTCAAGGGGGTAAGGCCGTTTATGCTATTCCTTCGGAGTCGATCGCTCAGATTATTATTCCCGATTCTACTCAGATAAAACAGTCCCGGGGACAGAGGGTTTTATATTGGGGCGATCGCTTGCTGCCTATGCACAAATTGTCGGATTTGATGCTTTATAAAACCTACAATAAAAACCTCAAAAATAGTTTTGCAGAACTAACCAGTTTTCCTCTGGGAAATAAAGAAGTTAGCCTTTCTAACAATCCTTCTATTTCTCTTCCTTCTCACCCAGTTTTGTTATTAAGCGAAACGGGAATAGTGCGGGGGAAAAACGATGGAGACGATGCACCACAAAAAATGTATGCTTTGGAAGTTGATGAGTTGTTTGGCGAGCAAGAATTGACCATAAAACCTTTGGGAAGTTCTATTGCTTATCCAAGTTATATTTATGGTTGCAGCGTCTTGGGAGATGGTTCGTTGATGTTGGTAATCGATCCCTTGGCTTTGATCGATCGAGCGGTGGAACAATTAACTGTTTTTACTAGAACCAAACAGCAAGTTTTGCCTCCGGCAAACGCGGCCTCGCTCCAGCCTCCGGCAAACGCGGCCTCGCTCCAGCCTCCGGCAAACGCGGCCTCGCTCCAGCCTCCGGCAAACGCGGCTAATCTGAAACTTCCCCCAGATAGCGCTAATGTCGATCGCTCTGGCTTGTTGGCTGGGGATGCCGAAAAGTTACGTCCTGAGAGTATAGAGGTGACTACTTCTGAACTTCCTTTGGGGGGCGCTTCTTGTATTTTGGTGGTGGATGATTCGGCGACTTTGCGCAAAACTATTGTTTCGACTCTGACTAGGGCGGGTTATCAGGTGATACAGGCGGGTAATGGCGTGGAAGCTTTGGCAAAATTGCGCCAGCATCCTAATATCGATTTAATTATTTCTGATGTGGAAATGCCAAAAATGGATGGGTTTCAGTTTTTAGACCGTCGCCGTCAAGAACCATTATTAGCAAAAATTCCCGTGGTGATGTTGACTGCTTGTCGCAGCGACAAACATCAACAGTTGGCTTTTGCTTTGGGGGCCACTGCTTATTTGACTAAGCCCTGTTCTCAACCGGATCTGTTGGCCACTGTCTCGGAGAAGAAGCTAAGTAATTAACAATTGACAATTAACAATTTTCAATTAAGTATTCTGTGCTGGATTATACGGGATCTCCCTATTGAGATAGGCCATAATCTCGACATAAATTTTCGCTCCAATTATTTGAAAAACCTGCCTGGAATAATTGGGGCATCTATCCTGGGGGGGTCAATTGTTGTCAATCTTTGCGAACAACTGTAAGAATAAGGGGGAGCGATAGCTCGTTTATCGAATGGGGTGGATGGTTGTAAGCAGATTTGGGCGATCGAGTCCAAACAAAAAAATATGATAAATTCAGATAACCCCTGATGGACAAACATTATGTTAAGCAAACAGCAACCTACCACAGTTAGATTTATCAATTGTCTAGCGACCTTAACACCCGGACAATTTAGCGGATGGTTAGAGTTACACAACTCAAAAGGACAAAAATGGCAATTATATTTTCTGGGCAGTCGGCTAATTTGGGCTGAGGGATCGGTGCAGCCTTGGCGTCGATGGAGGAGGCATCTTAGTAAATTTTGCCCCCAGATTGCACCGGATAATCTCAAACTCAGAAAGGGGGATGAGTGCGTTTTTTGGCAATATCATGTTTTAGTAATTTTGCTGAAGCGAAAACTAATAACTATCGAGCAAGCTATTGCTATTATTAACAGCACCTTAATAGAAGTATTGTTCGATTTAATCCAACAAGATTATCAAGATTCTTTGGAAATAAAAGCCGTAGCTTCAGAATTGGCGGGATCTTTCCCAAATCCCCTGACAAATTTGAGTTTGTACAAAGCTTTAGAATACTTAAAGCCTAAGTGGGATAGCTGGTGTAAAGCGCAGTTGGAAAATTATTCGCCGAACCTAACCCTAGTATTAAAACAGCCAGAAAAACTCGAACAATTAACCTCACCAGTGGTTTACAGAAAGCTCAAATTGGCTGCGAGCCAAGAACTAACTTTAAGAGATTTAGCAGTTTACTTGAAGCAGGATTTATTAAAGTTAACTACAGTTATTAAGGCTTATGTAGCGCAAGGGATTTTCGAGTTAGTAGAAGGTAGCGATCGCTCTCCTATTACTCCAGCGAATATAGCTGAAGTTAAGACAGAGCTACAGTCCAATCCAACAGCAAATTTACAACCCCTCAAAACAGCAAATAATCGGAAAAACGGAGGTCGTCGCCCCGTAATAGCCTGCGTGGATGATTGCCCGATAGTTGGTAAAATCATGGAGAAAATCCTCAGCAAAAATGGTTGCGAATATCTAGGAATTTACGAAACAGTGCGAGCTATACCTACCTTGCTCGAAAAGCAACCAGATTTAATCTTTCTCGACTTAGTAATGCCCATCGCCAATGGCTACGAAATTTGCACCCAATTGCGACGAGTTTCTCAATTTCAAGATACCCCAATAGTCATTCTTTCGGCAAAAGATGGAATCGTAGATCGAGTCCGAGCTCGGTTTGCCGGGTGTTCGGACTTTATCAACAAACCAGTGGACGAGGCAAAAGTGCTGAAAGCTATTGAGAAACACCTAGAAAAAGAGGAAACTTCTACCGTACTGCAAGTAGCAGAAGAGTTCATGGCGGCGGCTAGTTAAAAGGCTCACGAGCTATCAAAAAACCTCTGACTCTTGTAAAGATGAGATAATTAAGATAAGGGAGTTCCAAAAATACTATTCTCCAATAATAGAATAGTATTCAAGGGCTCCAATGCGTTCCACTCAATCTAGGGACAGTCCTCAAACCCCCGATCTGATAAACTAGCCTCAAGTTAACTGCAGCCTTTCAATGGAGAACCGGGATGCCAACTGAGCAACAAACGAGAATCGCACGATTTATCAATTACCTAGTCCACTTAACTCCCAGACAATTTAGCGGACAGCTAAAAATTATCAATTCCACAGAACGGAAGTGGAAATTATATTTTAATAGCGGCCGTCTAGTTTGGGCAGAAGGAGGAGTGCATCCTTGGCGAAGATGGCGTCGCCATTTGCAGCTATTATCTCCCGATTTAGTGGATGACATTCCTACCATTTTCACCCCTGATGTCTCTCATAGCTGGCAATATTATATGCTAGTGACATTGCACCAACGAGAGCAGATTAGCATAGATCGTGCTTTAGCTTTAATTGAAAGCATATTAGTCGAAGTTTTATTCGATCTAATTCAGGAAGATAACCTCGGCCAACTGCGGATACATTCTCAACAGCACGAGCTTCTCGGAGAGATGGAAAAACCGCTAATGACTCTGAGTTTGTATGAAGCTTTAGAGCAGGTAAAGCCTTACTGGGATGTTTGGTGTAAGGCGAAGTTGGTCAATTATTCTCCCAATTTAGCACCGATTATTAGGGAACCAGAAAAACTAAAGGAGAAAACATCACCTCTGGTTTACGAAAGAATTATATCGGTTA
>CALKCV010000045.1 GCA_938083405.1 uncultured Microcoleaceae cyanobacterium
TTAATAATTAATAATTAATTATTATTGGACTCCCGTCGTCTGGGTGGCTTCTAGGCGTTAATACAGGCACCGTCCGCGAAAAAATTTTTGGCCGGCCCCGATTACTTATATGCCTATAGGAATCCTCCGCAGGGTGGTGTCAAAAACGCGAACGAATTGCTATAGCTTTTGGGAGCAAGTCTGCCCTCGTGCTTCTGGTCTCTTTTTTCTTCGGAGTTGTTTGATTAATACAATTTTTCTGTTTTGCCAAGTCTCTTCGCAGAATCTTTACAATCAATCCTAATATATTAAATAAGAATAAAAAATGGTTAAATGGTCCAATTAGTGTTGGCAATAGAAGTTTTTAAGGGTAAACTAGATTCATAGTCATAAGAACAGCACTAACCGGAGAAATGGTGAAATTATGGAAAACATAACTAATATTTATCCTAAAATTTCTGAGCTACCTCAAACTATTTTAAATGGATTGTTGCAGCCAATTCGCGAATACGTCGATAAGATAGAAGTGGGCGATCGCGAACAAGCTAGGTGGCTTTGTGAATTAATACCCGCCCAATGTCCTTTCGAGCGCGACGTGACTTTATTCGGACACAAATTGTTCCACATTCCCCCAATGTGCAAGATCAATCCTCTATATTACGAGCTCGTCGGTTTGCGCTTTAGGGCTCTGAGTTTTCTCGCAGATGAGTGCGGGGAAGACATAACGGCTTATTGCTGAGGGCGATCGCCGGGACGCGGCACACCAAACACATATCGCAGTTGCTCTGGTGGGTGGAAGGTAAGTAAATACTCGTAATTTGGGCTCTTGCAAAGAAGAAAAACAAACTAACCTTCCCTCAAGGCAGCCTGCATCTCATCAGTAATTAATAATTAATAATTAATAATTAATAATTGTTGGACTCCCGTCGTCTGGGTGGCGCTAAATCGTTAATACAGGCCCCGTACGCAAAAAAATTTTTGTTTAATGTCCGCAGGCCCCGACTACTTATTTGCCAAAAGGCAGATTATGTCAACTAACAACTTAACAAGGTTCTAACTAACAAAAAGCGATCTCGATGAGCCAACAGCTTTTAGTTAATATCAGAGAAGCTTTTTTCAACGCCCCCGGTTTTTGGCAAGGTAGCTTATCTCCAAAATCGGGAAATTGGTGTAAATTCGTAGAAAGTATAGATAAAACCAGAACGGACGGCTATTCCATAGACGGTCCTTTCGTCAGCCAAATAGACGAACTAGCCCAACAGCGATCGGGCATTTATCTCCACTGCGAAAAAAAGGGGCGCAAGCGCAAAGCTTCGGAACGACTTTATACATTATTTGAATTAGAAGCCCATGGCGAGGTTCGAGTTATTAACGAGCTCAAAACCGCTAGCAAAGATTGGGCGGTTTTGTTGTGGCCGGAAATAGAAGCCTATTTTGCCAGACAAAGCGACTCCGTGGAAGTTCGCCGCCAGCAATTACTCGCCCAGATACAATCCTTAGAATTTGAGTTAAATCAACGCAGGGCCGAACTGGCAGCTTTGGACTTCGATCTGGAATGGGGCGATCGCCAGCGTTCGTAGTAATCGCTTTAGCGATTCATAGATATCAATCGCTAAAGCGATTACTACAAGGAAGCCAGATCGAAGTTTACCAACAATTCGAGGCTAGATGCGCTACTATAAATGGTATTTTTTTTTGGCCAAGGTATTGCAATAGGGAAAAAAGCCGACCATTACCTTAATAGCTCCGCAGAAACCCGGTTTCTCCATCGGCTCTCTAGCCGGAGAATTGGCCATCTATCTCGGGAAAGGAATTATTAAAATATTGCGAAAGAATCCTTGGCCTCTTCAGTTTCTCGTGCTAATGTCAAAATCGATAAGTTGTTCTACTCAGAGCAACAGAGGTAGTTTATAAGAGGAGTTCTAATCTATGGTATTAAAAGTAGGCATCAACGGCTTCGGCCGCATCGGCCGTCTAGTATTGCGGGCAGGGATCCTCCACCCCGAAGAAATAGAATTCGTCGGCATCAACGATCTAGTCCCACCAGCAAACTTAGCCTATTTATTAAAATACGATTCGACCCACGGTCGGTTTAACGGCCAGGTCGAGTCCAACGATGAAGGAATTATAGTCAATGGGAAATTGATTCCCTGTACGGCAGTCAAAAATCCTGCCGAATTGCCCTGGAAAGATCGAGGGGCAGATTATGTAGTGGAGTCAACGGGGCTATTTACCACCTTCGATGGGGCCTCGAATCACCAGACAGCAGGAGCAAAGCGGGTCATTATTTCCGCCCCCACGAAAGACCCCGATAAAGTCAAAACTCTGTTAATGGGAGTCAATCACGAACAGTACGATCCCGAGCAAGATCTTGTAGTGTCTAACGCCAGTTGTACCACTAACTGTCTCGCTCCTATTGCTAAAGTAATTGACGATAATTTCGGTCTGGCAGAAGGTCTGATGACCACGGTTCACGCCATGACTGCCACTCAACCGACGGTGGACGGTCCCAGTAAGAAGGATTTGCGCGGCGGTCGCGGGGCGCCTCAGAATATTATACCTGCTTCCACCGGTGCTGCGAAAGCTGTGGGTTTGGTCTTGCCCCAGCTAAAAGGTAAGCTAACTGGCATGGCTTTGCGAGTGCCGACTCCCGACGTGTCTGTGGTAGATTTAACTTTCAAAAGCGATAAGTCAACCAGTTATAAGGAGATTTGCGAGGCGATGAAGGCTGCCTCCGAAGGACCGATGCAGGGGATTTTGGGCTATACGGAAGACCCGGTGGTTTCGACAGACTTTACCAGCGACAATCGTTCGAGTATTTTTGATGCTGGTGCGGGGATGGAGCTTAATTCTAATTTCTTCAAGGTGGTTTCTTGGTACGATAACGAGTGGGGTTATTCTTACCGGGTGATTGACTTGATGCTGTACATGGCTGCGAAAGATGGCATATTGAAGTAATAGTAAAGATGCTCGTAGTAGCCCGTCTAGGCTAAAATTGTGAGTAATATTTTTGTCTCTTGGTGCAACTAACAACTGACAACTGACAACTAACTTTAGCGTTAATATTTTTACCCACAATTTTAGGCTAGATGCCCTAGTAGTAATCGCTTTAGCGATTCTTCTTTATAAATCGCTAAAGCGATTACTACGAACTCGATATTGCGATCTACTTAGGCGCGATCGCGCCCCTCTATCTTTTGTTTGTTTGAGAATAGGAGCTTTTAATGCCGTATGATGTCCGAATTACCGCCTTTGTCTGCTGAAACTATTTGGGCTATTATTAACGAAGAGATCGAGGATGCCGCTGTTAACCAGATGGTTTGGTATTATCTGGGTTATCGCTACAATGCCGATAATAACAAATGGGACTCTTCTTCCGTCGATGCCCAGTGGCGCGATGAATATCCCGAACCTCCTGACTTTATCGAAAACCGTCCGCCCACAGTTAAATTAACTCGTTCTATTCCGAAAGAGAATAAGCAATTGTTGAAAGAAAAGCTAGGTTTTAAGGGCTATAAAATTGGCGAATTTGGTCCGAGGCAGACTCGCCGCGCTACTATGGCTAACTGGCTTTTGAGTTATATGGAGACTAACAATTAGAAACCTTACGAAACCCAGTTTTTATTAATAACAATACCTTCGCCATTTTTTTGTAGGTTGGGTGGAGCGTAGCGTAACCCAACCTACAAAATCGCTATTTTTTATTTTGGCGAAGTTATTGTAATAATAAATCTGGTTTTTTATGGTGTTATTTTTCAGTAGATAAATTCCCCTAGGGAACGCATTCGCCTAGTTGTTCGGGAGCTAAAAATTCTGAATTGTACGCCGTAAATGGCGGAATCGACGATGTTTTTATCCATCCTGTTTCCCCGGGAGCTAGCTCCCGGGGAACCGATTGGGAATCGGGGGATGGCAGCCCGTCGGTTTGCGCGACCTCAGTGGAATTTTCTTGTGAGATGAGTTGGAAATTGTTTAGAGCTTTTGATTTGTTATTTTGCGAACTGTCGCTATTAGCAATAGAGCAAATTTTTAATTGCAACCAGTCGCGTTCTGGTGAAATTTTGATTGTGCGGACAATACTGCTGGATGGAAGTACTCCTTTTGGAGTTTCCCTGTCTTCCTCTAATAAGATTAAAGGCTCGATTTCTTCAGAAAGGTCCGCTGCGTTGCTGGCGATCGCTATAAACGCTCCCTCTTCAAAAGGGGGATTATTTTCATAAGTTCCTGGTGAGGGTTCGACACTGCCATCGGTTTCGCTGCCAAAAATTTCCCACAACAGAGGCTTAAAAATGAACAAAAGCAAGGCGATTAATGGCAGTAATAGTAATAAATACAATACTGTACTTCGATCGCGCGAGGGGGATACGCTTCTAACCGTTTTCTGTAGAGACTCTCTACCAGAGCCGACTGGGGTTGTCGAATTTGGCAAAACAGTATTAGTATTAGGTGGAAGCGAGATTGTAGTAGGCGGTCCCGAGTCGTGCTTGGGATCGACTTGATAGTAAAGCAAGGCAATAGTGACGTTATCGTGTCCGTTTTGGGTATTGGCTATTTCTATCAGTCTATCTTTAGCCGAGACCAAATCTCTTTCTCCGAGAAGAACTGGTAATATTTCTGCTTCCCAGTTTTGCTCCACTCGGTCTTTATCGCTCAGACCGTCCGAGCATAGTAAAAAGATACAATCTTCGTCTATAGGAAAACGCTGTACTGTGGGGTGAAGATGCATCGAGGAAGTGATGCCCAAAGCTTGAACTAAGGCACCGGATGCTATTTGTTGTACGGCATCGCGATAGATAGAATAGCCCAAGCGGACTTCTCTGGTGGCGACATCATCATCTAGGGTGACTTGGTTGCATCCCGAACGAGTAATTAAGTAAGCGCGACTGTCGCCGACGTGGGTGATGTAAACTTCGCTCTCGTAGGCGTTTGCCATTACCAGAGTAGTTCCCATGCGTTGGCGACCTTCACGGTCTTCCCTGTCGTTGCGATCGCTTATGGCATCGTTGGCCGCACAGGTGGAGGTTTCTAATTTTTCTTGTAGAGTGTTGGTCGGGCTGCCCTGTGGGGTTTGCTGTATTTGTATTCTATTTCTTAGAGTATCTATCGCTAACCCAGAAGCCACTTCTCCCCCTTCTTGTCCCCCGATGCCATCGCAGACGATCGCTACTGCTTCCCTACCTGGCTCTATCCTGATACTCGTTCCGCTTGGCGGGTAGCAGGCATCTTCGTTATGGCTTCTAGTTGGTCCCGATTCCGAGCCCGTGGCTATCTCTATCGCGCGATCGTGCGATCGTGCTGATGCTGTGAGAGCTTTATCTAATCTATCTATTAGTCGATCGCCATTATCTACCTCCCCCTTAATCATTTGCTGGCACAGCTGTCTCAATAACTTTTCGATTTGCGGACGGGCTGTTGGCAGCCATTTTTGCCATAGCTTACCTAGCTGCTGCAAGCTTGGGGTTTTTTGATCTTGCTGGAGTTCTAATAATTTTAATATAGGCCCTTCCACTCGCAAGAGTTCCGAATTTAGCAGACTTGATGCCACCCCTTGTACTCTCAAAGGTTCCCATAGTTGCGCTATTTGCCAAAGCCAATTTAGCTGTCGCATGGCCCCAGCCTCTTTCCATTCTCTAGCTAATTCTGGCAGCAAGCTTGTCCCATCTGGCGATATGGGCCCGTTCTCTAAAAGGCACATTTTTGGCGCTTGCTTATTTCGGGACAGAGATATTTCCGCATAAACCTCGGGGATATGCAGCCGATAGGGAAAAAGCTTTAAATACGCTTCTATCCTTTCCGAAATCTCTTCTAAGACTTCAGTTTGTTGCTCTGGTTTCGTATCTAGCAGTATCCTTGGGCTATGTACTTGATAGCGTTCTGCTATCATATCCCCTGGCCTATAGGCTTTTAGACCTTCACCCACAGCCCACAGGTAATGATTTGGCATGAAGTTGTCCATAACGGTCTTTATAACTCTCGGCCAGTCTATTTTAGATTTTAGAGTGGTTTTTTCATAGTTTTAGTGGCTGGGGTTAACCGAGAATTCCCCTAGATGATTTGTAGCATAGTAGCTTTAATCTCAGGAAGCTATTTAGTTATGTTAAGATTGACATTTTGCCTTGGTCGCTTCCTGTCTGGATAATAGAGACAAGCTGTTTTTATCTAAATTTAAGGTTTTCGGCCTTTTTTGGCCTAACCGTCTCAGTTCGTGTTTTTCGAGGCCATTTCCAGCCCTTAAGTCCGGTCGCACCAAAGCCCAATCATAATGAGTACAGACCCAGAATCTCTCCCCGGCTTAGAAGTTGATGAACTGTTGGCTAAGATTAAACGTTCTCATACTTTATATTACAAAATGATTAATATTGAGATTTGGGCCTTGGTCGAAACTTTAGACCAGTTTTTTCCTGGGGCTTGGAATCGCTTTATGACCAATCGTCAAACCTCGATGAAACAGTTTTTGGAACGACAGCGAAAGAAAACTAAACAGCCCCAAAAGGAAGAAAAAAAGGATAATTCAGATGATGGTAATTATTAATTATTAATTATTAATTACTAAAAAAAGAGGGAGAGGAAAATGGTATTGGGTTCCATCTCCCGATCCTCTTGCCAGAAAATTGAGGACTCCCTCTATTCGGAGTCAACTGCTACTTGGGGTAAACCCATACTGTAGTTGTTAACGCGACAGCCGAGGTTGTAGCTAATTTGGCCTTTTTGTAAGAGCGATCGCACGAAATGCTCTAGATCGGAACAGATTAGGCGCAGGTTATATTCGATCAAATCCTCATTATTGTGGGATTCTACTAACTCATCAAATTTACCGTACACCGACTGCAAGGCCTCGTCGTTCCAGTTAAACTCGTTATCTGGGTCGATATCGAGGGTCAATGTTTTTTCGTCGGGAATTAGTTCGTTATCTTCTACTTTGGCCGCAAATATGCGGATATGCCTGGTTGTGGACTTTAGCAGCATGGGCAATAAAATTAGCGCGTTTCATTTTT
>CALKCV010000046.1 GCA_938083405.1 uncultured Microcoleaceae cyanobacterium
AATTGATACATAGCCACGCTAAAACTCACTCTGGTTCTAGTAGAAGCTTTAGAGAATAGCAAACCCAATACTTTATTGCGCTGCAATTTTACCATTCCCGACTTTAGTTTGCCCGCCAATTCTAATAAATAAAGTAACTCATCGGCGCTCAAATCTGCCACGCTCAATAAATCTCTACCTTTTAATGAATCCATTTTGTTAATTGTCAATTGTTAATTGTTAATTGCAGTAGGGTGCGCTACTCGGCACCTTACAAATTGTTAATTGTCAAGTCGATCGCCCCATTGATTAACTCGCAGCCTTCCTCAACAGATTGGACTTGAGTCAAGCGATCGCGCAATTCCCCAGCACCGGGAAAGCCCTTAGCATACCACGCCAAATGCTTCCTGGATTGATAAATGCCGCGCTCGCCCTTATATTCCCACAAACCCCGCAGATGTTCCTTAGCACATTCGAGCTTTTCTACCACCGTCGGCGGGCTCTTTTCCTTCCCCGTCTTGAAAAAATAATCGATTTCTCCCACCAAAAAGGGATAACCCAAAGTCCCGCGAGAACACATAACCCCATCCGCCCCCGTCTCCTCCAAACACCGAAGGGCAGCATCCACCGAAAAAATATCCCCATTAGCAATAACTGGAATAGAAAGAACCTCGCGCGCCCGCTTAATCCAGTCCCATCTGGCCTGGCCATGATAGCCTTGGGCCCTCGTCCGGGCGTGGAGGGTCAACATTTTGGCCCCCGCATCCTCCATCCGTTTGGCGAAGTCCAAAATATTAATTTCCTCATCGTTCCAACCGATCCTCGTTTTCACCGTCACTGGAACATCCACCGCTTTGACCACGCTACGGACAATTTCTTCAGCTATTTCTGGTTGTCTTAATAAAGAAGAACCACCACCATTTTTAGTAATTTTATTAACCGGACAACCCATATTAATATCCACCGTATCCGCCCCTTCTTTAACCGCCTTTTCCGCAGCTTCAGCTAAAAAATTGGGACGACAATCGAATAATTGAATGCTAATAGGACGTTCCTGCGGGTCAACTTCCATAATCTTCGGCAGTTTTTTAACATGATGCAACCTCGAAGCATGAACCATTTCCGTATAAAGCATCGATTCTGGGGCGTACTTTCTAACCAAACGACGAAATACCAAATCCGTCACCCCAGATAAAGGCGACTGGAGGACCCGACTTTTTACCTCTAGATCGCCTATTTTTAGAGGAGTAGCTAATTTTTGTTTTAATTCTTCAGAAATCATCCGCATATGAGTTAATTGTCAATTCTTAATTGTTAATGGTTAATTGTTAATTGAAATATTTTCGGCAAACACAACTCAAACTTACGGTTTGCCACAATGGCGACTAGCGATCGCTCGCTTTAAATTAGAGAAAGTCAAGGGAGCAGTGAGTCAAACCACCGCGAGTCCAACCGTCCCCAAAAGGTTCGGTAAACACGCCTTCAACTAACTGTCCGAGCGAGGACATTATAAAGATAAACAAGCTAATATTCGAGTTTATTAAAACAGGACTCACTCCTTTTTGCAGCCTTTAGGCTAGAAAAAGGCACGGTAAAAATATCCGTGGCTCGTCAAAAACAATAGTTTCTAGTAATTCAGGAGAAAAACCCTTATTATGGCAAAAGTAGTAGGAATCGATTTAGGTACCACCAACTCTTGCGTCGCCGTGATGGAAGGTGGCAAACCCACAGTCATCGCCAACGCCGAAGGCTTTCGGACCACCCCCTCGGTGGTAGCCTACACCAAAAACGGCGATCGCCTAGTGGGACAAATCGCCAAACGTCAAGGCGTAATGAACCCCTCAAACACCTTTTATTCCGTTAAGAGGTTCATCGGACGTCGATTCGACGAAGTAACCAACGAAACAACAGAAGTATCTTACAAAGTCCTCAACGTTAACGGCAACGTTAAATTGGACTGCCCCGCCCTCAACAAACAATTCGCCCCAGAAGAAATTTCTTCCCAAGTCCTGCGGAAACTTGTAGAAGATGCCAGTAAATATCTCGGCGAAACAGTAACTCAAGCAGTCATTACCGTACCAGCTTATTTTAACGACTCCCAAAGACAAGCTACCAAAGACGCAGGTAAAATCGCTGGTATCGAAGTACTGCGGATCATCAACGAACCAACCGCCGCCTCTCTAGCCTACGGCTTAGACAAGAAAAGTAACGAAACCATCTTAGTATTTGACCTTGGTGGCGGTACCTTCGACGTATCCATCCTCGAAGTCGGCGACGGCGTATTTGAAGTATTAGCCACCTCTGGAGATACCCACCTCGGAGGCGACGACTTCGACAAAAAAATCGTTGACTTCATGGCAGCAGAATTCCAGAAAGCCGAAGGCATCGACCTGCGCAAAGACAAGCAAGCCCTGCAACGTCTGACAGAAGCAGCCGAAAAAGCCAAAATCGAGCTCTCCAACGTGACCCAAACGGAAATCAACCTGCCCTTTATTACCGCAACTCAAGACGGGCCCAAGCACCTAGATACCACCCTAACTCGGGCAAAATTTGAGGAAATCTGTTCCGACCTAATCGATCGCTGCCGCATCCCCGTAGAAAACGCAGTGCGCGATGCCAAGTTAGACAAAAGCGCTATTGATGAAGTAGTCTTAGTCGGTGGTTCGACCAGAATTCCCGCAGTAAAAGAACTGGTTCAGAAAGTTCTCGGTAAAGGACCCAACGAAACCGTTAACCCCGATGAAGTAGTAGCCGTAGGTGCCGCCATCCAAGCAGGCGTCTTAGCAGGGGAAGTGAAAGACATTCTCCTACTCGACGTTACCCCCCTATCTCTGGGAGTGGAAACCTTGGGCGGCGTGATGACCAAGATCATCCCCCGCAACACGACTATTCCTACCAAAAAATCGGAAGTATTCTCCACCGCAGTTGACGGTCAAACCAACGTAGAAATTCACGTTCTCCAGGGCGAACGGGAAATGTCTGGGGATAACAAGAGTCTGGGAACTTTCCGCCTGGATGGCATTCCCCCCGCACCTCGCGGCGTGCCTCAGATCGAAGTCACCTTCGACACCGACGCCAACGGTATCCTCAACGTAACCGCCAAGGATAAAGGCACCGGTAAGGAACAGTCTATTAGCATTACTGGCGCTTCCACCCTGCCAGATAATGAAGTCGAGAAGATGGTCCAAGAAGCAGAAGCCAATGCTTCGGCAGATAAGGAACGTCGCGAAAAGATCGACCGCAAGAACCAAGCCGACTCCTTAGCTTATCAAGCCGAGAAGCAAATGCAAGAACTCGGAGATAAAGTACCAGAAGAAGATAAGACTAAGATAGAAGGTTTCGTCAAAGACCTCCGCGAAGCTATCTCTTCGGAAGACGACGAGCGCATCCAGTCTCTAACGACCGAGTTGCAGCAAGCTCTCTATAATGTCAGCAGCAATCTCTATCAACAGGCCGGCGGTGCCCCAGGAGAGCCAGGCGCTCCCGGCGGCCCAGAGCCAGGCGCCCCCGAGGGTGCGGCTCCCCCCGATAGCGGTGCCGATGACGTGATCGATGCCGACTTCACCGAGTCGAAGTAAATAGATAAATCCTAAAAACTAGATCTAGGGTGCGCCTTGGGCGCACCTTAGAGTCTAGTTTTTTATTTTATCCTCCCTTTATTGCTCTCAAAATCCTTAAAGGCAAAAGCCTAAAATCAATGGTTGTTAGCCTTTAACCCAATTGTTAATTGTTCATTGTTAATTGTTAATTGATATAAGAGTGCTTGCTAAAAAAAATGTCAAAACTCCCAAAAGAGCCATCCCCACTCGAAGAACGTTTTGAAAATTCTTCTATAGACTTCAGTACCAACAAGAGAGTTGTTGACGTCGAAACTCTGCGCAAACTGAGTAACTTACTCGATAATGCCTTTCGCATTCCCGGTACTTCCATCGGCATAGGCATCGATCCGCTTCTGGGACTAATACCCGGCGGCGGCGATTTTATTGGCGGGCTTCTTTCTATTTATATCGTCTATTCATCCGCCAGAATGGGAGCGCCAAAAGAAACTTTAATCCGAATGGCTTCTAATATTGTTTTTGATTCTCTAGCAGGCGTTTTTCCCGTTTTCGGCGATTTTTTTGATGTTGCTTGGAAAGCTAATGTTAAAAATATAGAGCTTTTAGAGACTCACTTGCAGTCGCCGAACAAAAGCAAGAGAGCTAATCGTTGGTTTGTTTATTTCGTATTAGCTGCTTTAGTGTTTTTGGTTATTGGTATTGCTGTTGTCGGCGTCTTAATCGTCGGTTTGGCAATTAAAAGTTTGTACGCGCTCTTTGGTTGATTTTCAGTTCCAAGAGAGCCTTTTGAGAAACCGGGTTTTTCCAAAAAACCCGGTTTCTGGGATATAGCAATCCGTGCGGAG
>CALKCV010000047.1 GCA_938083405.1 uncultured Microcoleaceae cyanobacterium
CATCAATATTCGCAGTCATCCCCACCGACAACCGCATGGCAGACATCCTCAAAGCGGACTGGGCCAGAGCACGCTAGCCCCGGAATGATGCGGCGAGGCGTTCCACTGGCGACATCGTTTTATTTAAGGGACTTCCAAAAATTAAAATCTCCAAAAATACAATAGTATTGTTGGGTTGCGTTTCACTTCGGCCCGACCTACGGCTCCATTATTTATTTGGGTACCCCTAAGTACCCGTGCAAAATTAATTGGACATACCAAACAGACCTTCATCGCCTGTTTGGAAGGGCAAATCTTTGTGTAAATATTTTTGCCTACCTACTTATCGATCGAGCAAGGGGCGATCGCCGCTATTAACTAACACCAAACAATTTTAGGAATGGAAAGCTCTATTGCGTTCTTCCGTGCTTCCAGTATCCAGGTTTCTAGCTCTCCACTGTCTGCTTGTGGCATCCTAGTGTTGGATAAGCATAACTCTTACCAACTTACCAACTATGACAGACTGGCCATCAATATCCGTAGTCATCCCCACCTACAACCGGGAGGAGGCCCTGCGAGACAGCATCGCCGACGTCCTCAAACAAGACTATCCCGACTTTGAAGTGTTGGTAGTCGATCAAACTGCCACCCACGAACCAGAAACTCAAAACTATTTAGAAGAAACGGCCGGCGCCGAGAAAATTAAATGGTTTCGCGTGGATTGGGCCAGCTTGCCCGGGGCCCGGAACTTTGCGGTGAGGCGTTCCACTGGCGACATCCTTTTATTTATAGATGATGATGTCGAACTGCCAGAGGGCTTTCTCAATGCCCACGCGAAAAATTATCGCGATCGCCCCGACATAGGCGCGGTGGCAGGACGAGTATTCGATCGCATGAAATTAGGAGACTCTGGCGGCAGCTTAACCATCGAAGACTTACCCCCTGAAGCAATGGATCCAGGCATCGCTTGGTACCATATCGATCTAGTTCACACCGTCAAACCCCAAAAAGTCATCTCCGCCAGAGGATGCAATATGTCATTTCGACGGGAAATATTCACCGAATGCGGATTAACTTTTGACGAAAGATTTCGAGGAAGCGCCGTTAGGGAAGAATCAGACTTTTGCCTGCGGTTGCGAGAGACAAATTATCAAATTTGGTACGATCCAGAGGCGTCATTAGTTCATCTCGGAGAAGAAAGCGGCGGCTGTCACGATATTACTACGCGATCGCTGCAATACCAGGTTAGTTTCTATCACAATCATTTCTTGATGGGCTTAAAAAATCTTACTCCCACTCAATGTTTGCGCTTCTTTGGGAAACTATTTGATTGTCACGTTTTAGGCAACCCGCCCTGTTACAAAAGCGGTTCGCCAATTAAAATTGTGACTCGCGGCAGTTTCTACACTCTCGGATTTTTCAAAGCTGTCGGTACCTCCATTCAATCTACTTGGAATCGAGGTCAAGTTTACACCGAAAAAGACGAACTAGCAGCGGAGAAAGTCTAAATAAAAAACTAAAAGGGTGCATCAATATTAGCAATTACTTATTAGCAATTACTAAAAACCATAGTTATGAAAATAATCGTCGCCAGTCACACTTATATTGTTGACCTCAACCGGGAAAAACTCAGAGCGTTAGCTAACCTGGAACCAGACATGGAAGTAACAGCGATCGTACCCCGTCGCTGGAGACCTGGGGGAGTGCAAAATAAGATAATTGAAACTGAATATCTGGATGAAGGTTCTTTTAAAGTAATTCCAGTGGCAAATTTCAGCGAAAACCATCAAGGTTTGCTGACTTTTGGATTGGATTTAATCAGAGTTTTGCAGAAATTAAAACCGGATATCATTCAAGTAGAACAGGGTTCAAAAGCTTTAAGTTACGCTCAATTTATTAGTTTGAATAAACTTTTAGGTTTGAATGCCAAAAATGTATTTTTTACTTGGTGGAATTTGCCTTACGAGTTAAAATTTCCTGCTTCTTTGTTAGAAAGTTATAATCTAAAAAATACCGACGGCATTGTTGCTGGCAATAAAGACGGCGAGGATATTTTAAGGGAGCGAGGCTATTCTGGACCGATAAAAGTGATGCCCCAGTTAGGGGTAGATGAAACTTTATTTAAACCGGAATCTCAGCCGGAATTGCAACAAAAATTAGGAATTAGCGATTCGGAATTTGTGGTTGGATTTGTCGGTCGCTTTGTGGATGAAAAAGGGTTATTAACTCTGAATCAAGCTTTAGGTGGTTTGAGCGATCGCCCCTGGAAATGGTTATTATTAGGCCGGGGCGAGTTGGAATCTGCTTTATTAGAAAAAGCGGCAGAATTAGGAATAAAAGATAGGCTAATTTTAGTAGAAAGCGTTCCCCATGACGAAGTGCATCGATATATTAATTTGATGAGTTGTTTGGTCTTGCCTTCCGAGACTACTTATAAGTTTAAAACTCTGACTGCCATAGGTTGGAAAGAACAATTCGGTCATGTTTTAATTGAGGCGATGGCCTGCGGAGTGCCGGTAATTGGTTCCGACTCTGGAGAGATTCCTAACGTTATTGGGGATGCGGGTTTGGTGTTTGCTGAAGGTAGCGTTGTCGAGTTGAGAAAATGTTTGTTGCAGTTGATGAAAGATGGGGATTTAGCTAAGAGTTTGGGAAAAAAGGGAGGCGATCGGACGATGTCTATTTATACCAACAAAGCTTTGGCGAAACAGTTATTAGATTTTTATCGAGAGTTGGTAATGGCTAATGGGTAATTGGTAAGAATCGTAGTAATGACTAAAGTCATTTAGCTTTAGTCGAAGGACTAAAGTCGTTACTACAAACCCCAACTACTAACTAACAAAATCGATTAATATTCCTAAAATTTTAGGTAAGTTTTCAACAGAATATTCCTGTAAATATAATACTACCATTTGAGCTTATAATTCTAAAAATTGCCACACAGTTCCAGTGGTAATAACTCCATAAGTTTTAGTGATTTCGTTACCTTGACGTTGGTTAAAACTTTGGGCGGCAACCATTTCTGCGATGCAAGTAGCCCAAGGAGATTTGAGATTGTCGTTTTTAGCTTCTACTAAGGCAATAACTGGTGATTCGATGAAAAACTGTTGGGTGGAATGATCGATAGTAAAGTCGCAAAAACCGTTCAATCCTAACTCGGTTTCAACGTTACATTCGATGCCGGAAAATAAGCTTATTTGTGGCTTTAAGTATTTTTTTATTGCTCCTAAAATTGGTGCAACTAGAAACTCCGAACGAGCTTTTTCTGAACTAATCGCCACTGCTAATGGTAGGTTATCTTCTAAGATTTATTGGATAATTTTACTGGGGGCTACTTCTGGTAAGTTATTAAATTTTCCTTTGCTTCCTGTCAGGGTTATGTTAAATTTTTGTTTTAGTTCCTCTAAGGTGAATTTACTATAAGGCATGGGTTTTTACCGTGGCAAAAATAGATGCTTGGCTGCAAGATTTGGAACGGGATAAAAAGCAATTGCGGAAACTATATAAGTCCGCAGCCGCCGTCACGGTGGACCGCGATGCCAAATTAGCAGAACTCAAGCAATTAATTGCCCAAAAAATCGCGTCACCCGCTTCGAGCAAACTCCGACGGCCTAACCGTAAAATCCTAGTTTTTACTGCTTTTGCAGATACCGCAACCTATCTCTATGAATCTCTCAAGGATTGGGTACGCTCCGAACTCAATCCTTGAGATAGCGCTAGTAACCGGGGATAAGTCGCGCAACAAAACTACTTTTGGCCAGAAGGAATTTAACCAAATTCTCACCAACTTTTCCCCGGTGTCGAAAAAGCGATCGCAGATATCCTCAATGCCCCAAACGGAGGAAATCGATTTGCTTATCGCCACTGACTGTATTTCCGAGGGGCAAAACCTCCAAGACTGCGATTATTTGGTCAATTATGACATTCACTGGAACCCGGTGCGCTTGATTCAGCGGTTTGGGCGGATCGACAGAATTGGCAGCATTAATTCTGCGGTGCAAATGGTTAACTTTTGGCCCACGGAGGAGCTGGGTAAATATCTTAATCTCAAAAATCGGGTAGAGGCGCGGATGGCGTTAGTGGATATTACCGCCACTCAGGAAGATAACTTGCTGGCGAATTTAGAGGAGATCGTTGAGGACGATCTGAAATACCGAGATAAACAACTGTTGCGGTTGCGCCAGGAAGTTCTTGATTTGGAAGACCTTGCAGAAAGCATCTCTCTGACGGATTTTAGCCTCAATGACTTTCGGATGGAATTGAGTAAATATATCGAAAGTCACCGCCGACTGCTCAAAGAAGCTCCTAATGGTTTATATGCCGTAGTGCCCGCAGAGCGAGATCGCGCCAGCATTGCTCCTGGGGTTATCTTCTGTTTGCGACAAAAAACAGCGCTTCGGCAAGATACAGTCAATCCCCTGCAACCCTATTTTCTGGTTTATGTGGGTGACGATTGCCAAATTCGCTACACTTTTGCTCGACCCAAGCAGATTTTAGAAATTTATCGCGACCTTTGCGCCAGTCGCACTGCTCCCCTGGAGGAACTTTGCCATCTGTTCGACCGCGCTACCAAAGACGGTGCCGAGATGGCGCTTTATAATCGACTTATTGAAGCAGCCGTGAAATCGATCGCTCAAACTTTTAAGAAGCGATCGCTCTGCCACCTTCAGTCTGGACGCGGCGCGGTGCTGTTTGAACGGGAAGAGCAAGCAACGGAAACTAGCGAATTTGAGTTAATTACCTGGTTAATCGTTTATAATGACAGTTGAAAAACAGTATTTATACGACTACAAAATGACGATTAAACTTACCACCAAGCAAGAAATCGCCCGAGAGATTGGGCGATTCGGGGCTGGCAATCTAGCCGATAATGCCCAAAACCTGTTTCAAACCCTGGGCTACCAAACCGATAGAGCCATACGCCTAGTTTCGCCTACGCCGGACTCTTTTTTCAGCCAATTCGCTCTAGAAAAATCCTTCAATTCTAAGATTGCCCGCTTATCCGATTGGCAATTTGTCGATATCCTCTTTCAACTGACCAAAGACGAAATCCGAGGACAGACAAAAAACCTTTCTTCGTTCGATACTAGCCAGGTAGATGATACTCAGATCGAATCTTACCTCTTTTTTGCCATCGAACTGGCAGGGAATCGCTACAGCCGCAGTCAGTTGGCAGGTATCGCTCGCGAAATAAATAAACTATTTCTCATGCCGGTGATGCTTGTTTTTAAGCACGGGCAAACCCTCAGCATATCTGTTGTTAACCGTCGCCTCCACAAGCGAGATGAATCGAAAGACGTACTGGAAAAAGTCACTTTAATTAAAGATATTGACTGCAATAACCCCCATCGCGCCCATCTGGAGATATTATTCGACCTCTCCCTATCTCAACTTTACAAAAATCATAAGTTTAAGAACTTTGTCGAGTTGCATCGGGCATGGCAGAAAACCCTCGATAGCAGCGAACTCAACAAGCAATTTTTCCAGGAAATCTCCGATTGGTACTTTTGGGCAAGGGGGCAAGTTCGCTTTCCAGGTGATGCCCCCAAAGATGGAGACGGGCTAGATTCTATTAGTCTCATTCGCCTGATTACCCGCCTGATTTTTGTCTGGTTTCTCAAAGAGAAACGCGCCACCGAAGGGCAAAGAGCTAATGCAGTTTCTCTGGTTCCCGAGGAGTTTTTTCAGGAATCTGCCCTTAAGGAACTGATTCGCTTCGACGATTCCGAGGCTAGCACTTACTACAAAGCGATCCTGCAAAACCTGTTTTTTGCTACTCTCAACCAGGAGATGAATGCACCGGAAAAACCCGATAATCGTAAATTTGGGGACGAGGCGATCGCTAATGTTTATCGCTATAAAAATTTATTTCAGCAGCCCCAACAAGCCCTGGAACTGTTCGATCGAGTTCCCTTTCTCAATGGGGGATTGTTTGAGTGTTTGGACCGACTGGATGGGGATAATTCTAAGAAGATTTTGCTAATTGATGGGTTTTCGGACCGCCCCGATAATCCCCTC
>CALKCV010000048.1 GCA_938083405.1 uncultured Microcoleaceae cyanobacterium
ATTGAAAGTTCAGATTCTTGAATTTTCGGGTAATGGGTAATGCGTGGCTATTACCTATTACTTATTACCGAAGTCTTTTATTTGCAAAATATGGTTGATTATTGCAGTTGTAGAAGTGGGAAGCTCCACTTCGATTAAGGAAATTTTACCACCAATGGCTAGCACTGCCGGCGCTTCCGGCAAAGTTTCAATGGTGTAGTCGCCACCTTTGACGTAGATATCCGGTTTGAGTTGGTTTATCAGAGATATAGCGGTAGTTTCGTCGAAAATTACTGCGGCGTCCACTGGTTTGAGGGCAGCTAAAACTTCGGCCCTCTGTTCTTGGGGTATTATGGGTCTGGGTGGAAGTCCGGGTTGGGGTGGTTTGAGAGTTTGGACCGAGCGATCGCTATTTAAACCCACTACCAGCGATCGCCCCTGAGATTTAGCTGCTTGTAAATAACGGATATGGCCAGCGTGAAGCAGATCGAAACAGCCGTTAGTAAAAACGAGGGGTCTCCAAAGAGTCTCTGATGCGGCGATCGCCTCTTGCAGTTCCGTCAAGCTTTGGGCATTTAAGATCATTTTTTATATTTTATCTCTATTTATCGTAACGAGTAACGAGCAGTCATACTCTTATCCCCCCTGTCCCGCGAAGTCGTCCATTATTCCGTAGGTTGTTTGTAGCCATTTTCAAAAGCAAAGCGAACCAGTTGGGAACGATTATCGAGACTTAGCTTTCCCAGGATATTGCTAAGATGGGTTTGGACGGTGCGGGGACTAACAAATAAGCGATCGCTTATTTGTTTATTAGTTAGACCCTGAACCACTTCCCAAAAAACCCGTTCTTCAGCCGGAGTCAACGGCAAAGGATCTGGTTCTTCCGAAGAACTATTCTTCGCTGCATACTGTTCTTTGATTTTTTTCATTTCCGAACTAATGCGACGGGAACGTTCTAACTGAGCTTCTATTTTCGCTACTAATTCTCTAACCTCAAAAGGTTTAATCAAATAATCATCCGCCCCCATAGAAAGACCTACTATCCGGTCATCTATATCTCCTTTACTAGACAAAAATATAAACGGCACCAACTGACCGACTCCACTCGCACGCAAAGATTTGCAAAACTCCAAACCATCCATTTCCGGCATCATTACATCAGAAACGATAACATCTGGTAGCTCTTCTTCGATCGTTGACAAAGCCTCTTCACCAGACGAAGCATCCCTGACTTGATATCCCTGGAATTCTAATTGTCGCTTCACAACCATACGCAAAATTCTTTCATCATCCACCACTAAAATTTTTGGGGATAATGGTTTTTTTTCTTCCTCTAGTGTCACGATTTATTTTCTCCTACGATCTAGCAATAAAAATTATTTTCTCTAATTAGCTAATAAAAAACAACTTTTCGGAGCAATTCCCCATAAAATATCGATTTATTTGGCCATTCGAGATACGCTCGTTTTTGTTTTTACCATAACTCGCTAATTGGTTTTAACCAGATATTGTTAATTTTTGCCCAAAAAATGTTAACTTTTGTTAATCCAAAAATTAAAAAATGGTAAATCATTAAAGATTTATAGTAAAAACGTAATTAAGCTCTAAAAACAGCTTGTCCTAAGCAATACCTTTGCCTTTAGGGAAAAATGCATTAAAAAGTAGGTAGCGCCACGGAGACTCCACCCAACAAAAGGGTTGCACCGACGTTGGTACTGCTAACAACACAAAGTTTTTTGAATTAGAGAAAGCTGTTACCCGATAAACTACCATAAGAAACGTCTAACAATGAAAACTCACCCGTATTTCTCATAGTAATGAGGTGCATCATTTTCTATTTTTGAAGAATGTAATTTTTTTGAACCGTTAATGGTCAAGCGTTAAGATTTGTTGAGAAATACTTAAAGTGTACCTCAAGAAACTAAGAAGTGCTATAAATGAGAGAGTCAAACTAAATGAGGATGTCAGTAGGATTGTATCTCTACTCTGGCATAATTATAGAATGGGTGCATCCTTGGGAGCAAAAGCGGTTGTCTGTCAAAGGCAGCAAGGTTTATAGAAAGCAATAGCGCCCAAAAGGAAAAAAGACAAAACATAGCTAAAACAACAAAAATATGACAGCAACTAACGTTCGTCAATCTTCTCAGATAGCAAGCATAACCTTGAAAGTGGCAGGGGGGGTAATGATCTTGTCCTCCCTACTGGACTTTATAGTATTGACATTTCCCGTACAGGTTGGCAACCCGGGATGGCTGATCGGCCTGGCAACTCAGTTAGTTGACCGGGGCATTATTCCAATGGTAGGAATAGCCCTGCTATTGGCAGGCTTTTGGATAGGCAGCGCTTCAGTGGGGCCGCAGGATAACCCCAAAAAAGTTCTGGACTTAAGACTATGGGCGCTTTTGCTGTCCTGTTTGTTGGGACTGATTTACCTGCTGTTGTTTCCCGTACATCTAAACAACGTTTATAGGGCCCAGAATCAAACCTTAGAGCAAATTAGCGAACAGGCAACGGAGGCAGAACAGGAACTACAAAATAGGATCCAAAGCCCAGAGTTCCAAAATCGTCTCGAAGAACGAAAAGCCCAGCTAAAAGCTCAAATTACTAGCTTATTGCAAGATGAAGAGAGGTTGCAAGAGGCGATCGACAACAACGAAGTTCCAGCATCAGTACAACAATTACTCGAAGAATCTAAAACCGATCCCGCAGCAATTGACAGATTCCTAGACCAGCAAGCTCAAGCACTGCCGGAGCAGTTGCTAGGTCGAATTCGCTCTCGCAGGGAAGAGCTACAGGAAAATACTAGCACTAGAACTTTAAAATCAAGCCTGCAGACCGGCATCAATAGTTTGCTCCTGGCCATTGGCTACGTCACCATCGGCGGGACGGGCTTAAAAAGCTTGGGCATTGGCGGCAGCAAAGGTCGCCGTCGTCCCACCGCCCCTCGTTAAGCTAGCCAATAGTAACGGGTCCATCTCAAGAATGAAGAAAGCCCGCGAATTAAACGCTTTTTGTTAGCGGTCAGTTGTTAGTGGTTAGTTGGACGACTAACCACTAACAACTGACAAAGATCGTTGAAATATTGGTTTTTTTACAAATATGAGATGCTCCCATAGTAACTTTTTCCAGAGGCCAGGAAGCGCGAAAGTAAAGAAGGTCTCTCAAGGGAAAGAACGGGACGAGGGAAGAGGAGGGCCAACGAAAGGGCGATCTGTATCCTCATATTTTCCTCGTCCAAGTTTTCCTAAACATTGCTTTAATAAAAACTTGGAATGTTCTCAATCTATATTCTGACCTACAACGAAGAGATAGATATCGCAGCCTGCATAGAGTCTGCAATGCTGTCCGACGAGGTTATTGTGGTGGACTCTTTCAGTAGCGATCGCACCATAGAAATAGCCAAACAATATCCCGTGCAAATAGTCCAGCATGAATTTGAAAGCCACGGAAAACAGCGAACCTGGATGCTAAGAGAAATCCCCACCAAACACGAATGGGTTTACATCCTCGAAGCTGACGAAAGAATGACCCCGGAACTATTTAACGAATGTCTGGAGGCCATCAAAAGTACCGAGTACGTCGGCTATTTTGCGGCCGAACGGGTGATGTTTCTGGGCCAATGGATCCGTCGCAGCACCCAATATCCCCGCTATCAAATGCGACTCTTTCGCAAAGATAAAGTCTGGTTCGACGACTACGGCCACACGGAAAGGGAGGTTTGCGATGGTCCGACCGATTTTTTAAAGGAAACTTATCCCCACTACACCAATAGCAAAGGAATTTCGCGCTGGATCGATAAACACAACCGTTATTCTACGGACGAAGCGGCAGAAACCCTGCGCCAACTTAGGGAGGGAAGCATAAACTGGAAAGATTTGTTTTTTGGCAAAACTGAGGTAGAGAGACGCCATGCCCTCAAAGACCTGTCTCTTCGCTTGCCTTTGAGACCAATAATCCGCTTCTTCTATATGTATTTTCTCCTCGGTGGCATTTTAGATGGCCGAGCGGGATTGAGTTGGTGCGTGTTGCAAGCTTTCTACGAATATCTCATACTAATTAAAGTTTGGGAAATGAAGAATCTGCCCGGGCCTGGATTAAGCTCAACTGCAAATTCTCCTTCCTCTAGCGATATGCTAGACAAGGAGGATGAGGAAAAAGCAATTACCAATTAGCCGCCAGTTCCCCATTCCCCATTCCCCATCGAGCGTTCCTCACTCATATCTCCTAATTTCCAATGACTTATTAGAAAATTCAACCAAACAAAACGAGCGATCGACTATGGATTTAAGCAAACTTACTCATCCAAATCAGCTACGGGGTCTTTCCATACATCAATTAGAAGATGTTGCCCGACAGATCCGAAAAAAACATTTAGACACGGTAGCAGCAACAGGAGGCCATCTGGGCCCTGGATTGGGTGTAGTAGAACTAACCTTGGGACTCTACCAAACTTTAGATTTAGACCGCGACAAAGTAATCTGGGATGTGGGCCACCAAGCCTATCCCCATAAATTAATTACAGGTCGCTACCAAAATTTCCACACCTTGCGTCAAAAAGACGGGGTGGCAGGTTATCTCAAACGCGGCGAAAGCAAATTCGATTGCTTCGGGGCTGGTCACGCTTCTACTAGCATCTCTGCGGCCTTGGGCATGGCCGTTGCCCGGGATTTAAAAGGGGAAAATTTTAAAACAGTGGCCGTTATTGGCGACGGAGCCCTCACAGGCGGCATGGCTTTGGAAGCAATTAACCATGCAGGTCATTTGCCGAAAACTAACCTGTTAGTGGTTCTCAACGATAACGAGATGTCGATTTCTCACAACGTTGGGGCAATTTCGCGCTATCTCAATAAGATGCGCCTGAGCCCTCCGATGCGTTTCCTCAGCGATAATTTAGAGGAACAGTTGAAACATCTTCCTTTCGTCGGCGATGCCCTCGCCCCAGAAGTGGAACGACTCGAAGAAGGGATGAAACGTCTGGCTATGTCTAAGGTCGGAGCTATTATTGAGGAGTTGGGCTTTACCTACATGGGGCCGGTGGACGGACATAATTTGGAAGAGTTAATTACTACTTTCAAACAAGCTCATCGGATGGAAGGGCCGGTTTTGGTTCATGTGGCAACCTTAAAGGGGAAAGGATACGCGATCGCCGAAACGGATAAGGTAGGCTATCACGCCCAAAGCCCCTTTAACCTGGAGACCGGCAAGGCTATCCCCGCAAGCTCGCCGAAGCCCCCGAGTTATTCGAAAGTATTCGCTCACACTCTGGTGAAGCTAGCGGAAAATAATCCGAAAATAGTGGGCATCACTGCGGCTATGGCAACGGGCACCGGCTTGGACAAGCTTCAGGCGAAATTGCCGAAACAATATATCGATACGGGCATCGCCGAACAACACGCGGTTACTCTGGCGGCCGGTTTGGCTTGCGAGGGAATGCGTCCGGTGGTGGCTATCTATTCGACTTTCCTGCAGCGGGGCTTCGACCAAATTATTCACGATGTCTGCATCCAAAAGCAGCCGGTGTTTTTCTGTCTGGATCGCGCGGGCATTGTCGGTGCGGACGGCCCCACTCATCAGGGTATGTACGACATTGCTTATCTGCGCTGCATTCCTAATATGACGATTATGGCGCCGAAAGATGAGGGCGAGTTGCAGCGGATGGTGGTTACTGGTATTAACTACACTGAGGGGGCGATCGCCATGCGCTATCCTCGGGGCAGCGGTTACGGCGTACCTTTGATGGAGGACGGCTGGGAACCGCTGGAAATTGGCAAGGGGGAAATTCTCCGCAACGGCGACGACCTCTTGATTTTGGGCTACGGTTCGATGGTTAACCCTGCCATGCAAACTGCGGAAATTCTCGGCGAACACGGCATCGAGGCAACGGTGGTAAATGCTCGTTTTGTTAAGCCGTTGGATACGGAGTTGATTTTGCCTCTGGCGCGGCGCATCGGACGAGTGGTGACGATGGAGGAAGGTTGCGTTATGGGCGGTTTCGGTTCGGCAGTGCTGGAGGCGCTGATGGATAACGAAGTTATGGTGCCGGTGAAGCGCTTTGGGGTTCCCGATAAGCTGGTGGATCATGCCACGCCAGATCAGTCAAAAGCCGATTTAGGTTTGACTCCCGCGCAGATGGCGGAAGGAATTTTGACGTCTTTTATTTCTAAGCGATCGCCTGTTACCGTGTAGTTAGCCCGTAGGGCGCGCGGTCGGCACCTTACAATTTTCTTAAACGAACCAGTGGGATATTCACGGTCCGCCCAGAAACCCGGTATGCATGAAAAAACCGGGTTTCTTAATCAATACCAACGCCTGCGGAGCCCGACCTACGAATGGTATTTTTCCTAAAATGGCGAAGGTATTGTTAATTCCAAATACTTTCTCGTTGCTAACAAACCAACATTTATAATTAATAGTTGATGAAAACCTTCGATACAGTCGTCATCGGTGCGGGGCCGGCAGGGGCGGGGTGCGCCAGAATATTAGCAAAATCCAATCCTCGGGTGTTACTGGTAGAACAACACGAAAGTTTCCAAAAAAATGACTTCTCCAGCGCGGCAACTCCTCTGGAAACTTTGGAGAAATTCCAACTGCCAGAAGCGGTGGTGGGTACTTTTTGGCAAAAATTAGAAATTGTTTCTACTAATAAGGCTCATACTTGGGAGTCTCAGACTCAGTTGGGGGCGGTTTTGAATTTTGCTAAACTGCGGGAATTTCTGGCAAACCAAGTTAAAGATTGTGGGGGCGAAGTTTGGCTTGGTTGCCGCTATCAGAAACATTTTCAAGAGGGGGGCAAAACTATTGTCGAACTGAGGAAAAAAGGGGGCGAAAAGATTGCTATTAGCGCTAAAGTATTAGTGGATGCTACGGGGCCGGCTAGGGCAGTTTTAGGCGTTAGCCACAGAAACAAATCGGATTTTTTAACCGCTTCTGGCATCGAATATTTAATCGAAGTACCGCCAGAAATTTATCAACAATACGCTAATAAATTAGTTTTCTTTCTCGGGCATAAATGGATGCCTAAAGGTTATTCTTGGATTTTCCCTATGGAACCAGAATTAAATCGGTTAAAAGTTGGTTCCGCTCGCTACCATTTAGAGCATCAACATATTAATCCTAAGGAGTCGATTAGGTGGTATCTGGAATTGCTGCTTAAAGATTATTTAAAACTTTCTCAGCCTCAATATAAATCGATCGATTTGCACGGTTCTACGGTTAAATATTCTGTTGGTTTAAAGGATGTCTATTATCGGGATAATGTTATTGCTATTGGCGATGCAGTTTCTACCATTAATATGTTGGGCGGGGAGGGGATCAGACACGGCATGGAGAATGCTGCTATTGCTAGTAAATATATCGAACAATATCTGAATAATTCTTTATCAAATTTTCAAGGTTATCAGAGAGAAATGCGACGGCGATATGGGTTAAAGTGGAATTTTTCCGAGCAGATGGGTCGAAAAAGATATATGCAAGATAGCGATGTTTTTATTGATAAAGGAGTGGCTTATTTGCAGTCTTTAACGGTTGAGGAGATGATGGATATTTTGTTTGAATACAAATTCCAAAGGCTTTACAAAAGCTTTGGTAAGTATCTGAAACGGAAACTCGGTTTTATGGTTCGAGATCTTCGCCGCTCTAGAAAACTTTAAGTAGTCGCGAAGGGCGGAATTTGAACAAAAATTTGGTCGCGGACGGGTCGGGTATTAACGGTAATTCGCCACCACGAGCGTGAATGTCCAACAATTATTAATTATTAATTATTAATTATTAATTACTTAGCACTCAGCAGAGTGAAGAAACTTGTAAAATGGCAAAAAAAGATTCTTATCGGAAATACTTAGAAACAGAATTCACAGAGCTCGTTGATGCTCTCGAACTCCCAGATTTACAAAAGCGGTTTCTCAAGTCCAGGTGGCTCGATCAGTTATTGTGGCTAGAAGGTAAAGCCGCGCGATCGAGTAAATGGTCAACTCGCCTGCGCCTGACGAGCATTGTTGGTGGGGTTTTGATTCCTGCCTTAGTAAGTCTGAACTTCAATGACAACCAGTTCGGAATATCTGTTGGCTGGGTTACTTTTGTACTCAGCCAGATGGTTGCCATCAGCGTCGCAGTGGAGGAGTATTTCCATTTTGGCGCTAAATACACTCAATACCGGGCAACAGCGGAGTATTTAAAAAGTGAAATGTGGCAATTCTTACAATTAAGCGGCCCTTACCAAGAATACCCTACCCACGCGCAAGGCTATTCTACCTTCGCTTTTAGGGTGGAAAAGTCGATCCAACAAGACGTGCAAAACTTCATGGAACTGCTCCAGGAAAGCGTCCAGAGGGAACAAAAACTTGTTTCGTCTTTATCTCAAGCGGAGAGTGCGTCCGCAACTGTAAGTGTTTCGCCGCCAGAAGCTCCGCTTGACTCCCAACAAGACCGCCAAAAACCAACTTCCGCTAAGGGAAACACAAATGTCGGCGGCGCGTAGATTAACTCGTCTCAATTTTAGCCGTCTTCGCGCTTACAATCCTCCCCTCTGGAAGTTATATTAATTAACAATTAACTTCCCGTGTTTCCAATTGAGCGGGAGGTTTGTCCGCCGTGGATACCCTTGCATTCCCCCTTTCCCTGTCTTCATTTTAAGTAGTTCAGCATGCGGAATTTTCGTTCAAAAATTTCTTAGCGGACGGGGCTTGTATTCACGGTAATTCCGCATTCAGACGAATTGAGTCCAATAATTATTAATTATTAATTATTAATTACTTATGACCTCATCGAGCAATTTACTGCCTCGCTTCCTAAGACTTGCCTTCGCCAACAGTTTCTCGAACTTGATGGTTCCTTTAGCGAGTTTAGTCGATGCTGCATTTTTAGGACATTTGGCAGACATTGATTACCTAGCGGGAGTGGCTTTAAGCTCCGTGCTGTTCAGTCTTATTTACGGCACCGTTAAATTCTTGCGCCTGGGAACAACAGGACTTGCTGCCCAAGCTCAAGGTGGTTCTGACCGAGATACAGTCTTGCTAACCCTATTGCGCAATGGTTCGATCGCCCTAGTAATGGGATTAATTATCCTACTGTTGCAGCAACCCCTACGAGAAATAGGATTTACCATGCTCAGTGGCACGCCATCAGTTC
>CALKCV010000049.1 GCA_938083405.1 uncultured Microcoleaceae cyanobacterium
AGATTGTATGTTATCAAATAAAATTTACAAGCTCTGCGAGGACCGGAAGGCTGGCCTTTCCATCTCCCCTCGTCAGGTAGAATAGAAAAAACAAAAAAGCCTACTGCCACTGTTGCTGAGAATGGTTAAGAAAAATAACAATAAATCCTTACTGCTAACCCTAGCTACCGCCGGTCTGATAATTAGTAGCGGCGTCGCTGCCTACTTACTGCTAACGAACGAGCCCGTAAGAAAGGTCTCTGGGGGGGCAAACGTAATACCGGAAGATGCGATGATGGCGATGGAACTCTCCACCGACGCGCAACAATGGGAAAAACTTCGACAACTCGGCACTATAGAATCTCGCGCTGCCTTGGAAAGAAATTTAGCTGGGTTACGCGATCGCTTCCTCACTGCCTACGGTTACAGCTACCAACAAGACATCCAACCCTGGGTAGGCGATACTGCCACGATCGCTTTTTTGCGCAACTCAACTCTCACTCCCCCCACTGCCAGCACTCCAGACTCCATACCCTATCCCCCTGCCAAACAGTCCATGGCGATCGTCTTGCCCATCGCCAACGCGGAAGCGGCAAGAAAGATCTTCGAGCAACTCAAACCTCAGCCCCAAGGAGAAGTCGCGGGGCGAGAATATAAAGGTATCAAAGTCCTAGAAAGCAAAGGTGCCGGAGAGCTAAATTATTCCCTGGCAGTGCTTGATGCCCGTTATCTAGTGGTGACTACTTCTGCCGAGGCGATGGATCGCACCCTGGATACCTATAGAGGCGAAGCATCCCTCGCTACAATTCCCGGTTATGCCGGGGCGGTGGCAGAAATTCAAACGGAAACTCCTCCTTTTGCTAAATTTTATATCAACATACCGAGGGCGGCTTCCTTCGCTTCGGCTAATTCTACCCGCACCATTTCCGAGGAGAAACTCAAAACTTTAGAAGAAAATCAGGGCATCGCCACCACGGCGGTTTTAACCCCAGAAGGTCTGGAATTGAAGACTATTTCTTGGTTGAACCCCGATAGCGAGAAAAAGTACGCTGTGGAAAATAAGGCCACGGGAATGTTAGAGCGAGTTCCCAGCGACGCGCTGATGATGCTCTCAGGTAGCAACTTGTGGCGGGTATGGCAGGATTACCTCGCCGGGGCCGAGGCTAATCCCATCGCCCCCGTGGCCCCAGATGCCCTGCGCGCGATTTTTAAAGAAGGTACTGGCATGGACCTCGAAGATGATTTTTTGAATTGGATGGAGGGAGAGTTTGCTCTTTCTCTGATACCGGTTCCTGTAAGCGAGGGGGAGTCAAAGTTTGCTGCTGGGTTCGCGTTGATGGTTAAGGCGAGCGATCGCCGCGCTGCCGATAGGGCTTTTGAATTGCTCGACGAACAGATGATAAGCAGAGACTTCCAAGTGGGGGAGGCAGTCGCTAGCGGCAAATCGGTGGTTAAGTGGACTTCGCCTTTCGGCGGCTACGTCGTTATCCGGGGTTGGTTGGGCGGTAACGTGGCTTTTGTTACTTTGGGTTCGCCCCAGGTGGCTAATTTAATTCTGCCGGCGCCGAAAATTCCTATAACGGAAAATCCGGCGATCGCTCAAAGTTTGGGGTTAGACGAACAACAAAATACCGTCGATCTTAACGGTAACTTTTTCATGGATGTAGATCGAGCTTTCAACCGGGAGAATCTTTCCCTACCTCAACTGCCTCCGAGTCAAAAAGTTTGGGCGGATGCTATTGATTCTATTAGTACCACTTCTGTTATTAGCGGCGATCGCCGCACCCGTTACGATACTTTTGTTAAGTTCAAACAAACAGTTCCAGTGGGGAATGGGGAGTAGAACAGGCGTCTCGCCTGTTTCCCCCTTTCCCCCGGTCGGGGTTTCATGTCTTATTATTACCCTTCTTAGCGACGCCTCCCAAACCGTGTCTGGTGTGTCTCAGGGTCAGAGTGTCTAGCCATGAGCAAGAGAATGAAACCCCAACCGACCTGTTTCCCCCCTCCGTAAAACAGCCATCCTGCCTGTTATCCGCTATAAAAAGTAGAAAAAACTCTGATGCTAAGTAGTCGCGGCCGGCGGAATGTTCGTTCAAAAATTTCTTCGCGGACGGGGCCTGCATTAAGGCTTCATCGCTACTCAGAGGAATTAATAGACGGTAGTGGCAGAAGTCGGTAATGGGTAATGGGTAATATCAATTAACAATTAATAATTAATAATTAATAATTGAGAAAAATATCTGGAATCCTTTTTTTGCCTTGCATTCCCCTTTTTAATCTCTTGATTTTAGAAAGGTTATTTATTGCGACTCGATCTAAGAGATTATCAGAGAAAATGGACTAAAAAAGATTTTCTTTTTACTTTTGCCACTATCGTCTATTTAAGAACCCCTGCCAAATTAATTAGACATCTGGAACAGGCGAGACGCCTGTTCTACGGGGGAAAAAGCAACACTTATTTTATTAAATAAAAATGAAATTTGTTTCTGAATATCGAGAAGCTTCCAGCGCTCAAGAATACGCTAAGGCGATCGCCCAAATTACGACCCAACCCTGGACCATAATGGAAATTTGCGGCGGTCAAACCCATTCTATCGTCAAATTTGGCATAGATGAGTTATTACCTAAAGAAATCGAATTAATTCACGGTCCCGGTTGTCCCGTTTGCGTCACTCCCATAGAATTAATAGATAAAGCGATCGCTCTTGCCAGTCGCCCCGATGTCATCTTCTGTTCCTTTGGCGATATGTTGCGAGTTCCTGGAACGGAAAAAGACCTACTTTCAACTAAAGCTAATGGGGGCGATATTCGCATAATTTATTCCCCCTTAGATGCTCTAAAAATTGCTAAAGATAATCCCGAAAAAGAGGTAATTTTCTTTGCCGTCGGCTTTGAAACTACAACTCCGGCAACGGCAATGGCAGCTTATCGAGGAAGGCAGCAAAATATTAAAAACTTCTCGATGTTAGTGTCTCATGTATTAGTTCCGCCGGCGATCGAAGCTCTTTTATCTGACCCAAACACTCGCGTACAAAGCTTTTTAGCAGCCGGTCACGTTTGCACCGTTATGGGATATAATGAATACGAACTTTTAGCGGCAAAATATCGAGTGCCAATGGTAGTAACCGGTTTTGAACCGGTGGATATTTTGCAAGGAATTTATCTTTGTATCAAACAACTAGAAGGGGGAGAAGCTAAATGCGAAAATCAATATGTCCGTTCGGTTCGGCGAGACGGAAATCAACAGGCAATAGAGTTAATTAAACAAGTATTTGAAGTAGTGCATCGTCGCTGGCGCGGCATCGGAGAAATTCCTCGAAGCGGGTTGGGCTTGCGAGAAGAATATGCAGAATTTGATGCTTTACGTCGGTTTGAATTTGTTTCTGTAAATGAGTTAAATTTACCCGCTATTTTATCAGAAGAAACCCAATGTATTAGCGGTGAAATTATGCAAGGAATTAAAAAACCATCGGAATGCGAAGCCTTTGGTACTAGCTGCACTCCAGAACACCCCCTCGGGGCCCCAATGGTTTCCTCAGAAGGTGCTTGTGCCGCTTATTATCGCTATCGTTCAATAATTAACAATTAACAATTAACAATTAACAATTGTTAATTGTTCGTAGTAACGGCTTTAGTCGCCAAGCTATTTAGAAATTCGAGCGACTTAGTTGGCAACGGATGTTGTAACGGAAAGTTTGTTAGTTATTAATTATTAATTGTTAAATTGTTATGAGAATTCTATTAACAGAAGACGACCATCGACTAAGCAAAAAACTTGTTTCGGTGTTGAGTAGAGAAAATTATATTGTCGATGCGGCTTTCAACAGCGAAGAATCCTTACAATTTATCAAAATATTTCCTTACGATTTATTGATACTAGACATTATTTTGCCTGGAGTAGATGGAATTACTTTATGCCGAAAACTGCGCGATCGCAACTTCAAAAACCCCATTCTTTTACTAACAGCTAAGAATGCCAATGAAGACAAAATCAAAGCTTTCGATGCGGGTGCAGATGATTATCTAGTCAAGCCATTTAACTTACAGGAACTTTTGGCAAGAATTAAGGCTTTACTTAGAAGAAATTATGCAGATTTTATTAAAGCATTAGAATGGGAAAAGTTATGCATTATTCCAGACCGTAAAACAGTAACTTACAAAAACAATGAAATTAATTTAACCATCACCGAATATCAACTTGTAGAATTATTTTTACGCCACAAAAAACGGCTATTTAGCTGTGGAGATATCATAGAACATCTATATTTATTTGAAGACCCGCCTACGAAAAACACGATTAGGTCTCATATTCGAGGGCTGCGGAAAAAACTAAAAAATGCTGGCTGCCCTGATTTAATCGATACAGTTCATGGTTTTGGTTATCGCCTCAAGATCGATAAAAGTGGGGACGATGCAGAAAAAAAACCCGTTTCCTCCCCAAAGGAAAAAATCCAAACAGCCTTGGCTCTAAGTTGGCACGAATTTAAAGATAGTATTTTTTTAGATACGGAATTTTTAGAAGAATTAGGGATAGAGTTAAAAACATCGAAGGCTTCCGAAAAATTGCCAGAAGCCATTAGAGTAGCTCACAATTTGGTGGGAATATTAGGCAGTTTGGGTTTGCACGAAGCAGCTTTAATTTCTCGGCAAATAGAAAATTTATTAGAAGAGGGAAGCAGGGAAATACGCGAACCATTAGTCGAGTTGCGCGGGTTATTAGAAGAGCCATCGAACATCCCTAACCTGCATCCAGTCCTAGAAGAAGAACAAAAATCATGGCATAGTAAAATCCTTGTAATTGACGACGATCCTAACTTTTTATCCGCAATAAAAGCTGCCTTAGAGTCAGAAAAACTAAAAATTTACGGCCTTACAAATCCCATAAAGTTTTGGGAAACTTTAGAAGCAGTTTCTCCAGATTTGCTGATTTTAGATCTAAAAATGCCCAATTTAGAAGGTACAAAAGTCTGCGATTTAATACGGAAAGAACCCCGCTACCAAACCTTACCTATTTTGTTTGTTAGCGCTTATCTTAACCAAGAGAATATCCAGCAATTAGTGGCAGCAGGAGCGGATGATTTTACGAACAAGTCTGCATTGAAGCTGGAACTAAAACATCGCGTTTTGTGTCATTTACAAAGAGTTCAACGCTTAAAAATGTTAATTGATAATTGTTAATTGGTAGAACAGGCATCCTGCCTGTTAATTGTTAATTGTTAATTGTTAATTGTTAATTGTTCCATGCCGCCAACAAACTCCCCCGCCCACCTAAAATCTTTACCAGAGCTCGTCGATCGCTCTCCCGCCACGGTTTCCCCCGAAACCTCGCTAATAGAAGCCTTAACTCAAATGCATCGGTTAACGGGCAGGTATTGCGAACTAGAGACGACAACTTCATCAAACCCTCCCCATTGGCCGCCGGGGAAATCGAGCTACATCCTCGTCACCGATGGGGATAAATTAGTAGGAGTCTTGACAGAACGAGATGTCGTCTGTCTGACTGCTTTTGGGCGCGACCTCGCCGGGTTGACTGTGGCCGATGCCATGACGCGAAACCCGATCGCCCTAAAAGATACGGACTACAAAGACATTTTCAGCGTTATTTCCATCCTGGACAAACATCGCATCCGCCACCTGCCAGTAGTAAACGCAAGGGGGCAACTGCAAGGGACCATAACTAACGAAAGCCTAGAGCGATCGCTCCAACCGGCCCATCTGCTGAGAATGCGAACCGTAGCAGAAGTAATGACTCCCGAAGTAGTTAGCGCCCCACCGACGACAACAGCCCTGGAGCTCGCGCGAATGATGGTCCGGGATCGAGTCAGTTGCGTGGCAATTGTCGCGTCCGAGCCGGAAGCAATAGTGCCCGTAGGTATAGTTACCGAGCGAGACATCGTTCAATATCAATTACTCGGATTAAATCTCGCAGAATTGCCAGCAAGCCTAGTAATGAGCGCTCCTCTATATTGCCTCGCTCCCGAGGATACCCTCTTAACTGCCCGAGAACAAATGCTGCGACTGCGGGTGCGGCGGCTGTTGGTAACGCGGAGCGATCGCTCTTTGGCGGGAATTATTACTCAAACCAGTTTGCTAAAAACCCTAAGCCCCATAGAGCTATACGCTACGGTCCAAGTCTTGCAAGAACAAGTGTCTCAACTGGAGGGAGAAAAGGTCGAAGTCTTAAAAAAGAGCAACTCCGAGTTAAGCCAGCTAAACCAGCAACTCCAGTTTACTCAATTCACCGTCGATAACGCCGTAGTTCCCATCTATTGGGTAGATTCTGAGGGCAAGTTTTTCTATGTGAATAAAGCAGCGGGCGCTTCTCTGGGTTACGAGCCAGAAGAGTTGCTCTCGATGAGGGTATTCGATACCGATCCAAATTTAACCCCCGATGGGTGGCGAGATATTTGGCAAGAACTCAAAAAGCAGAAAACTTTCCGAGGAGAAATCTCGAACCAGCGCAAGGATGGCAGTATCTTCCCCGTGGAAATATTTTGCAATTATTTGGAATTTCAGGGGAAAGAATATTCTTGCTCCTTTGGACGCGACCTCAGCGATCGCTACCAGGCAGAGGCCGCCCTGCGAGACAGCGAAGAAAAGTTTCGCCAGCTAGCAGATAATATAGATAGCGTCTTCTGGATGAGCGACCCGGGGATGGAGGAGTTTTTCTACGTCAGTCCCGCCTACGAGACGATCTGGGGTCGTTCCCCGAGCAGTCTGTATGCCGACCCCCGTAGTTGGCTCGATACCATCCATCCAGAAGATTTACAAAGAGCGATCGCCCGACTCTCCCAACGAGCCCGTCTGGGATATCCTCCAGGCTTCGTTAACGAATATCGCATCCTGCGGCCCCACGGAGAAATTCGCCATATTAGGGCTCGCAGTTTTGCCGTGCGCGACTCCCACGGGGAAGTCTATCGCCTGGTGGGCATTGGCGAAGATATCACCGATCGCAAGCAAGCGTCCGCCGAGTTGCAGCGCTCTCAAGCGCTTTTACGCGCTGCAGTTACCAACGCACCGATTGTTTTATATGCGACGGATGCCCAAGGGGTGCAAACTCTCAGTGAGGGTAAAGCACTGGAGGGGCTGGGGTTGAAGCCTGGCGAATGGGTGGGGCGTTCGGTCTTCGATAACTGCGCCGACTATCCCTACATCTTAGAAAACCTGCGCGAGGTACTCGGGGGTGTCGAAAAGCACTGGCAAGGACCGTTTGGCGACCGAATGTTTGAAAATCGCGCCATGCCGATCTTGGATCTAGATGGTGGAGTTGTTGGTTTAATCGGCGTAGCGATCGATATTACCGTTCGCTACCGGGCACAACTGGCTCTTTTGCAACTCAATCAAGAACTGGAATTGAGGGTGCAAGACCGAACCGAGGAGTTACAGGAAGCTAACTATCGACTGCAAGCCGAAATTATAGAACGGCAGCAGGTGGAAGTTGCCTTGAGAGACAGCGAAGAAAGGTTTAGAGCTGTTTTCGAGCAAGCTGCTGTCGGTATGGATATTTGCGATTTGGAAGGTCGCTTTATTCGAGCAAACCAGAAGCTTTGCAATATCTTCGGTTATTCTTGGGAAGAGTTGCAGGGATTGACTTTTATGGATTTAACCCATCCAGACGATCTCCCGTCCAACAAGCTCCAGGTGCGATCGCTCTTGGCGGGAGAGATTTCTACTTTTTCTATAGAAAAGCGCTACATTCACAAGCAGGGCCATCTTATTTGGGCCAACACTACGGCATCTTTGTTGCGAGATGAGGCGGGGCAACCTCAGTATTACATTGGGATAGTTCGAGATATCAGCGATCGCAAGCGCGCGGAACTCGCCCTCCAGCAAAGCGAAGAAATGTTTCGAGCTATTTCCCTGCAAGCAGCGGTGGGCATTGCCGGTGTAGATCGCGATGAAAAGTTGATTTTTGTCAATCAAAAATTTTGCGAAATTGTCGGTTATTCCCAGGAAGAATTAAAAGAGCTAACTTACGAGGATTTAACTTATCCAGAAGACCTCGAAGTCGAATCTCAATTAGCAGCCGGGCTAGACGTTGCGGGGTATTTAAGTTATTCTATGGAAAAACGCTACATTCGCAAAAATGGCGAGATAATTTGGGTGAAGGTAGCAGCGACTTTATTGGAGAATTTAAGGGAGCCTATCCGGGGAATTGCCGTCGTAGAAGATATTAACGAACGCAAGCTAATCGAACAAGAATTAAGGGCTAGTAGGGAAAAATATAAAACTCTGTTTGAAATTCTTCCCATCGGGGTAACAATGACCGATAAAGATGGTAATATCATTCAAGCTAATCCTAGTTCTGAAAAGATGTTTGGTCCGTTAATTGTTCCCGGAAAACTGCGAAATATTAGGGATTTTGAATGGGACATGATTCGCGCCGATGGTTCGCCAATGTCACCTACAGAATTGGCGTGTATGAGAGCTTTTAGAGAACAAATAGTAGTCAAAAATCAAGAGGTAGGAATAATTAAAGAAAAGGGCATAATAACTTGGATTAGTATTAGTGCCGCTCCTATTCCCCTAGAAGATTGTGGAGTGGCGATCGCCGATGTTGACATTACCGAACGCAAACAAATAGAACAAATGAAAGAGGATTTTTTGGCGATCGCCAGTCACGAACTCCGCACCCCTCTTACTTCTTTACTGGCTTCTTTGAAGTTGCTGGCAACGGGCAAATTTGGAGGTTTATCCGACTCGGGCAAGCGCTTGTTAGAATTTGCTTTATTGGATACAGAAAGGTTGGTGCGTCTGGTTCAGGAGATTCTCGATTTGCAGAGTCTTAAATCTGGTAAGAAATCGCTAATTTTTCAGAATTGTCTGACAGATTTGTTGTTAGAAAGAGCCGTCAATATAATTAAACCAATAGCAGAAAAAGCTGAGGTTAATTTATCCGCAAATGCTGTTTCAATACCCCTGGTCGCAGATGGGGATGCCTTAATTCAAGTATTGACAAATCTGCTGGATAATGCTATAAAGTTTTCTCATAAAGGTAGTACCGTATGGGCGATCGCCAGGCAACATCCAGAAGGAGTATTGTTTGCTATTAAAGATTCCGGTCGCGGCATTCCAGCAGACAAGCTAGAAACCATTTTTCAACCCTTCGGACAAGCAGACGCTTCCGACTCTCGCGATCGTGGAGGCACCGGTTTGGGCTTGCCCATCTGTCGCACTATCCTAGAACAGCACGAAGGACGCATCTGGGTAGAAAGTACCCCCGGTATTGGGAGCAGTTTTTATGTTTTGTTAATACATAAAAATAAATAAGTAATATATTTCTTTTTATGTATTAACTGTTAATTGTTAATTGTTAATTGTCAATTATTAATTACCATGAAAACCATTTTAATCATAGATGACGAATACCGCATTAGAGAGGTAACAAAAATGACCTTGGAAACGATGGCAGGATGGCGGGTATTAACTGCGAGTTCCGGCAAAGAAGGGGTAACTTTGGCCCAGTCAGGACGGCCCGATGCTATTTTGTTAGATATGATGATGCCCGACTTCGACGGTAGAGAAACTTTGGCGAGACTGGGGGCCGCTGCCGCTACTCGGGATATTCCCGTATTTTTACTCACTGCCAAAGTCCAAGCTTTAGACCAGGAACAGTACGGTGGCATGGTGCGAGGCACTATTGAGAAACCCTTCGACCCCCTCAAGTTGGCAAATGCGATCGCCGAACCTTTGGACTGGAAGCTGACATCCTAAGGCCAGCCCTATTCTGCCACCGACGGCCAACTCTAAAAGTAAAATTTTGCTAAAGCGAGCTTTTCTGCACAAAATCTGCATAATAATGAATTATACTTTCCAATATTCCAGAATCTGGTATTAGTAGGGCTTTTCCTTAAGGGGTAAGACCCTTTGTCACTGGTTCGATGAGGAACGGGAAATAGCGTTGCACGTTTTGGGGACTACCGCCGTTTTTTTGACATACATGAAAATGCTTTGCAGTCTCAGTGCAAACACGGGAGCATCTCATCGAAGTAAAAAAACCAAAAAATAAATTATTTTTGTCAGTGGTTAGTGGTTAGTTGTTAGTTGGGCAACTAACAACTAACCACTAACAATTAACATGCACCTGTCAAA
>CALKCV010000050.1 GCA_938083405.1 uncultured Microcoleaceae cyanobacterium
CGTTCAATTCTTAAAATTCACAACCTAAAATCAAACCAATATGCAATTTATAGACAGGGCAGAAATAGAAGTCGAAGCTGGTAAAGGTGGCGACGGTATCGTTGCTTTTCGTAGGGAAAAATATGTGCCTGCGGGCGGTCCTGCCGGCGGTAATGGCGGTAAGGGCGGTTCGGTGATTTTGCTGGCGGAGGAAAACCTCCAAACGCTGCTGGACTTTAAATATAATCGCCTTTTTAAGGGAGAAGATGGCAAGCGGGGGGGACCGAAAAATATGACTGGGGCGTCGGGGAGCGATCGCATTATTAAGGTTCCCTGCGGTACGATGGTTTATGATGCCCTGACGGAAGAACTTATCGGAGATTTGGTCGAACCGGGAGAGACTCTTTGCATTGCTAAAGGCGGTAAAGGCGGACTGGGAAATCGACATTTCCTCAGTAACAGCAACCGCGCCCCAGAACACGCTTTACCCGGGTTGGAAGGAGAACGAAAAAGTCTGCTTTTAGAATTAAAGCTATTAGCAGAAGTCGGCATTATTGGTTTGCCAAATGCTGGGAAATCGACTTTAATTTCGGCTTTATCTGCGGCGAAACCGAAAATCGCAGATTATCCTTTTACTACCTTAATTCCTAATTTAGGAGTTGTCAGAAAACCTACTGGAGACGGTACCGTTTTTGCGGATATTCCGGGATTAATAGAAGGCGCTTCTATGGGGGCAGGTTTGGGGCATGAGTTTTTACGACATATCGAACGGACTCGGTTGCTGCTGCATTTAATCGATATTACGGATATCGATCCGGTTGAAAATTACCGCACTATTCAAAACGAATTAGAAGCTTACGGGCACGATCTTGCTGCTAAACCGCAACTTTTGGCTTTGAATAAAGTAGATGCCGTGGATTTAGAAAGCGAGGAAATGCAGGAATTGATAAAAGAATTTAAAGCAATATTTCCCGGCGAAGTATTTTTAATTTCCGCCGTAGCCAGGGTAGGGTTGGATGAATTGATGGGGGTTATTTGGGAGATGTTGGAAAGGTTGGAAGTTGCCGCTTAAACTCTTGCTTGTAGTAATCGCTTTAGCGATTTATAGAGATGAATCGCTAAAGCAATTACTACGAACGCCTACTACATCTTTACCACGATATTTGAGAAACCGGGTTTCGGGGACGATACCTTCGCCATTTTTCTTGTAGGTTGGGTGCAGCGTAGCGTAACCCAACATAAACGCAAGCGAAACCCAACATCTTCGTTGGGTTTCGCTGCCCTTGACCCAACCTACGAATAGTATTTTTTATTTTGGCGAAGGTATTGTCAAAGAAACCTGATTTCTGGTCGGCGACGGATTGCTATAAATTACCTAAAAATAAAATGTCGTCCTAAGTATCCAAATAAATAAATCCTCATTATTGCTATTTTGATTCAAAGATAGCAACCCAAAAATTCCCGGAGTAATAACGAATATTTGCCGGTTCCGGAACCCAATTTGAAAAGCCACGCCCTCTTAGTTTTTTTCTACCTCTCGATAGGCAAAAATAAAGAATTATGAAACAATTTTAAACTTGTTGAAACTTATTTTCAATAATACTCTACTTTAGAAGTTTTGTTGTTAACAAAAGGAACAAAAAAAAGTAATTACGTCTTCTAAAGATTTTTTTCTGTTTGGTAAAATCCGAAAAATGTAAAAAAATGTAAAAAAAAGTTAAAATTCCAAGAAAAAAGGGTAATATCAGAAAATGGAAACGGGGGTGCATCTGGCCAGGAATTAAGAAGCTCGATGGAAGCTTAATTTTTAGGCGATTTCAGCCAAGAGGGGCTTGGACGAGCGAGAAAATCGTAAAGCACGGAAGCTACAAGCAAAAAAAATTCCTGGAATTTAAAAAATTAATAAATACTCATTAGCACTGGGCCAAAAAGCCAATGCTGAGAATTTGGGCAAAATAATCAACCATTCGATCGAGGACAAAACAAACCAATGGCTCAATTAATCGGTTCTAGTAACGACGACATGATTACAGGGACCCAAAGCGACGACCTAATTCTAGCATTAGGCGGTCAAGACGGGATTACAGGCGAGAGTGGAGATGACATCATCGATGCCGGAGATGGAGACGACGAAATTGCCGGTAACGATGGAAACGACACCATTGTAGGGGGTGCCGGCCAAGACACGGTTACGGGAGATGAGGGGGACGATGCCCTCAACGGCGGCGAGGGGGACGACGATATTAGCGGCGGCGAAGGGGCCGATACCATCGTCGGCGGCACCGGTCAAGACACCGTTGTAGGGGAGGCCGGAAGCGATCTAATTGGGGGCGGCGATGGAGATGATGACCTCAGCGGCGGCGAGGATAACGATACCGTTGTCGGCGGTGTGGGTCAAGATAATGTTGCTGGAGACGCGGGGGACGATCTGATCGACGGCGGCGAGGGAAACGATACCGTTGTCGGCGGCGAAGGCAGCGATACGATCGTTGGTGGCATCGGCACTAACAATCTCACCGGCGGCGAAGGGGCCGATGCTTTTCTCTATACTGCCTTGGGCGAAGGTGTCGATACAATTACCGATTTTAGCGTCGATGAGGATGTCTTGCAATTCAACTCGGCAGCATTCGGCAATCTTACCAGCGATAGTTTTACTAGCTTTAGCGTTAGCGACTCTACCTCTACGGCCGATGTCGGGGATAGTAGTTTGTTGCTTTTCGATGCCGAGTTTAGTTCCCAGGCAGATGTCGAAGCCAAATTAGAAGAGTTGGACTTAGGCGATCGCGCGGTCTTTGCCTCCTACACCAACGAACAAGGAGAAACCGTCTTATTATTCTTCCAAAGCGGCGAACTGGAGGAAGTTAGCAAATTCTCCTCCGAGGTGAGTCTCGCGGTAGAAAACTTTCAGTTTGTGGCGATCGAAACGGACCAGTTTGTCTTCGATAATGTAGATGTGGTTCTCCCGGAGGTAGGAGAGGGCGATAAATTCTTCATTACTACGATCGACGAAACGACAGAGACCATCGAGTTTAACTCCCGCGTTGACATCTTGCGGTTGAATTCGGCAGTTTTCGGAAGCATTACCAGTTTAACTAGCGAGGTGGTAACTTCCTCCAGCGAGACAGTAGAAGGTAATTTCCTGCAATTCGAGGAAGAGTTTGCCTCGGTGGAAGCTTTACTGGAACGACTCGAAGAGTTAAGTATTGAAGATTCGGTTTTCCTTCTCTATACTATAGAAGGTCAAAGCGTTTTAGCGTTCTTTGAAAGCAGCCAGATAAAGACCGTTACCAACTTCTCGTCGGAGGTAAATCTCAGTGTCGAGAACTTTAGCTTCAGTCAATTCTTCCGCGCTGGAACCGGTTCTGCATTTGTCGCCACCGAGGGCGAGAATACTTTTGTTTATAATGCTTTTGGCGAGGCAGATACCATAGCGGGTTTTGATGCAGAGTTCGATAAGTTACGCTTTAATTCCGCAGTATTTGGCAATATTACCGAGTTAACCAAGACTGTAGTTACGAACTCCACCACTACCATCGAAGAAACCACAAACCTGCTGGCCTTTGAAGGGGAGTTCGATCTAGAGACTTTGGAAGAACGACTGGCGGAGTTGGGAATAGACCGTCCGGTATTAATTACCTATACCAGCGTTACTGGGGAAACTGTCTTAGCTTTCTTTGAAGAGAGTGAAATTAACATCGTCGCCAACTTCTCCTCGGAGGTGGAACTGGATGTGGATAACTTTATGTTTAGCGATGTTGAGTTAGAACTTCCAGAGGACGAGGAAGAGGACGAAGATGGCGAAGATGGTGAAGATGGCGAAGACGACGAGGACGAACCAGATG
>CALKCV010000051.1 GCA_938083405.1 uncultured Microcoleaceae cyanobacterium
CATCGGTTACATTCGTTATATTGGGCTTTCCACCACGAAAAAGCCAATTATGAATTGTTAATTATTGTGAATAAATCCAATTTATCTAATTAATTGAATACCAACCTCTAAGGTTTGAAACAGACGAAATAAACCATAACAAAAGATTTTACTGCAGTTACTTTCCTCAAACTAATAATCTGCCCTACGTTCGCGGTCGTATGGATATCCGGCAAGCCATCCAAAAGCCTTGGGAGTTTAAGGTTAAATGTTATTATCAAGAACGCAGCGCCGATAATATTGAAAATCCAATTATTCTACTGAGATGCACCCATACCGTTAAGTGTTTGGATGCGATTTTAATTTACCCAAAACCTCTTAAGCAAGCCTTGGATATTCAAAGCAATAATATTCGAGTTAGAAGTCTTACTTTTTCCTTGGATGGCAACCTCGAATTGGCCGATAGAACTTTTTTGAAAGAACTATTAAAGTTAGCTTAAATAGCCTGTTATTACGCTTTAGGGCTAAAGCGCGAGAAGAAACCTTCAATTTTTCCGAACAAAAATAACAACAAAAAAGAGAACACCCGGTTTTACGATAAAACCGGGTGTAACCGAGCCATTAAAAAATTGTTAATTATACCGATTCGATCGGGAGCATCTCAATTTTGATCTTGCCCGCGAATTAGACGCATGCATGTCAGTTGTCAGTTGGAACGTTGCTAGTGGGAGGACCAACAACGTTCCAACTGACCACAAAAAAAGCATGCATTGATTTTTTGGTATTTTTACTTCGATGAGATGCTCCCATTCGATCGGTCGCTTGGCTTCAAAAAGTTTGTTTTTAAACGGTTGCAGCCACTTTAGGCTCAACAGCAGTCAAGCGCTCGTAAGTGGCACGCATTTTCAAACCTACTAATACTTGGAACAGTCCGCTACCGTCCTTAGAACCAGGATACTCCTGATGCTCTCTCAAAATGTGGGTTAGTTCGCCATAGTATTTGGTAGAAATATTGCTCAAATGTCCCTCGACATAGATCATTTCTTCGAGGTTTTCAAAATTACCGTCCACTTCTAGCATAGAGACCTCATTGCCGTAATAGGCATCTGGCCCGTAGTACATTTTGATACCAGGATAGGAACAGGTAAGCTTGCGCCCGCAGGGAGTCCAGTAAATGGTAGAACCTTCATCGAACAAGTAAGCGGGATCGAAACCTTCGATTCCTTCGCGCTGGATCAGACGGACGCGGAGGATATTATGCTCTTTATCGTCTGGGATTAATTGAGTGGGCAAAATCTGAATGACCACATCGGCATGAGCTTTTTGTGGATCGATGTAGGCCGTAAAATCTGGACGACGGGCGTTAATTGAGGCCAGGATATCTTCGTAACGATGGCCTCGCTCTGCCATGTCTCGTTTGATTTTCCAAGCAATTTTTACCTCGTCGCTGATGTCCAGATAGACGCTGAAATCTACGAGCGATCGCACCCGCTCGTCATATAGAGGGTGAAGCCCTTCGATGACCACAATATGGTTTGGATCTATCCTCTCTGGGGGATCGATGCAGCCTGTTTCGTGGTTATAGATGGGCTTATCGATGGACTGACCGCTTTTGAGGGCTTTGATTTGTTCGGACATCAAATCAAAATTATTGGCCCTGGGATCGAGAGCAGTAATCCCTGTTTCCTTACGCTGCTTGCGGTCTAAACTGTGGTAGTCGTCCAGGCAGATTACAGTTACGAAATCTTTGCCAAATATATCTGTGATTCGACGTAAGAAGGTAGATTTTCCACATCCGGAGTCTCCGGCAACCCCGATTATAACTACTCGATCCAGCTTATTTACCATATTTTTCTTATTCCACAACGCAGTATTTACATTCATCAATGGCCGAGTCCGTTAATTTGGAAGCTCGGAAGTTGCGACCTCGGGATGAAGCGGGTCTGAATTGCCGATCGGCCACCTAGCTTACCACTAGAGCAAATTTTGAGGCATCGGTACTGGCGGCAATAAAGAGACTGCCAATACCTGGCCTGTTCGTGCTTTTGTTAAAGCTAAGTCATTATTGCTAACTTTTGTGAATTTATATTACCAGAACGGGCTCTTCCCTACAAGGATCGAAGAAAAATAATCGGGCTTGCTGGAAGCGATCGCCTATTTCAGCGATCGTCCATTGCCATTAAGGGGACCGGGAGCAATTCGCAATTTCCCAATTTGCCATCTAAAATCTCAACTAAATGGCCATCCAACAATCGGCGATCGGTGGGTTCCTTATCTTGCAGCCGACAGGTACAATATTCAAAGCGCAAAAAAAACTGACAGCCGCAATCTTACCAAGGGAGTAGGACTTTGGGGCTGTATGGCCAGTTTTAAAATATTGGTAAAAAACACTTAAATCCAATGTTCTAATCACCGATTTTAAGGAGCATCAAAAACGTTGATGCCGCCCCTACCAACGCTTAAAAACAAACTCAGTAGAAGACCTTAAAAAAGGCTTAAATTGAATCGCTAGTCACATTTTGCTGACTGGATACCGTGTATTAAAAGGAGAAACAATCGATGAAAGCTCAAACTGGAATCGGCCAAGGGGCCAATACAGAATCGGGTAATCGCATTTTTGTTTACGAGGTCGAAGGCCTGCGTCAAAACTCAGTAACCGACCAAATGGCCCACCCCATTCGTCGCAGTGGCAGCGTTTTTATTACGGTGCCCTACAACCGCATGAATCAAGAGATGAAGCGGATAACTCGCATGGGGGGCAAAATAGTCAGCATCAAACCACTTGAGGAAGCAGCCTCGGCCTCGGCTAATGGAAATCAAGGAAAAACGGAACCAAAGAGCAAACAGATGACTCAAGCAAAGGCTAAAAAAACTGATATTCCTGTAAATATCTACCGTCCCAAAAATCCATACATCGGCAAGTGCTTATCTAATGAAGAGCTAGTGGCCGAAGGTGGCGCTGGCACTGTGCGTCACTTGACCTTTGATATTTCTGGTGGCGATTTGCGCTATTTAGAAGGTCAAAGTATCGGTATTGTTCCTCCTGGAACCGATGATAATGGCAAACCCCACAAGTTGAGGCTTTATTCTATCGCCTCCACTCGCCACGGAGATAATCTGGATGACAACACCGTGTCTCTATGCGTTCGCCAACTGGAATACAAGCATCCAGAAACCGGCGAGACTGTGTATGGCGTTTGTTCTACTTTTCTGTGCAACCTGGAACAAGACGCAGATGTAGCTATCACCGGACCGGTGGGTAAAGAAATGTTATTGCCCGATGATGAGGATGCCACTATTATTATGATGGCAACCGGTACGGGTATCGCTCCTTTCCGCGCTTTCTTGTGGCGGATGTTTAAGGAAAAGCACGAAGACTATAAGTTCAAAGGTCTTGCTTGGTTGGTCTTTGGCATTCCTTATACTGCTAACATTCTTTATAAAGAAGAGTTAGAAAAACTACAAGAAGAATTCCCCGATAATTTCCGCTTGACTTATGCTATTAGTCGGGAACAAAAGAATCCCGAAGGCGGCAAGATGTACCTCCAAGACCGGATTAAGGAAAACGCTGACGAAATGTGGGAGTTGGTTCAAAAGTCTAATACTCACACCTATATTTGCGGTCTGAAGGGCATGGAAGGCGGCATCGATGAGGGGATGTCTGCTGCTGCGGGTAAGTTCGATGTCGATTGGAGCCAATACCAGAAGCAGTTGAAGAAACAGCATCGCTGGCACGTTGAAACTTACTAATATCTGAAATTTGTGAGATTAATCGTAAGGCGCGCGACGCGCGCTTTATGTTTTTTTGCTCCCAAACCACCATTCGTAGTAGTAGCGCAACACAGCTAAAATTGTGGGTAAAAACATTTTATCTGTTGGATCGACGTTCCAACGTTCCAACTGACAACTAAGCGTTAATATTTTTACCCACAATTTTAGGCTAGATGCCTTAGTAGGGTGCTTCCTGGCACCTTACTTTTTTATTCTGACAGGCTGTAACGCTAGATATCTCGCACAGTTCTAGACTGGACAAAGCATAAGGATGCAATACAGCGACGATCTTAAAGAAATAAGAGTAGCCGGCATCCGCCGTAGAACGCGTCCGAATGCCCGATAGCCCGTAAAACGCGGCAATAGCCCGTTCCCAATTTGTCATCTAAAATCTAAAACCACCCCTTGGCCAGAAGAACGAAAATTCAGCTATAATCTAAATTTACCCCTTAAAAATAGGAATTTAATAGGAATTAATTCATGGCAGTATTGCTAGCGATCGCAGTCTTAGGCATTCTTATAGTCGTCCACGAAGCAGGCCATTTTCTAGCGGCCCGACTCCAAAACATCCACGTTAACCGCTTTTCCATCGGTTTTGGCCCAGTTATTTGGAAATACCAAGGGCCAAAAACCGAATATGCCCTCCGGGGATTTCCTCTGGGAGGCTTCGTAGGTTTCCCCGATGACGACCCAGAAAGCAATATTCCCGATAGCGACCCCGATCTGATGCGCAACCGCCCCGTCCTCGACCGGGCGATCGTCATCAGCGCCGGAGTCATCGCCAACCTAATTTTTGCCTATTTCTTATTAGTAGCGCAGGTAGGTATCGTCGGCGTGCCAGATTTTAACTATCAACCGGGAGTGCGAGTGCCTGCTGTGGCAACTACTGTAAGTTCAGCCGCCGCCACAGCAGGCATTCAAGCAGGGGATGTAATTATCGCAATTGACGGCAGACCGCTGGATGCCTCCAAAACTGCTACAACTTCTTTAGTAAAAACCATCCAAGACAGTCCCAACCAACCCTTAAAAATGGAAATTCTCCGCGACGGGCAAAAAGTCGCGCTGGAAGTAACTCCAGAACTCGGAAGGGACGGTCAAGGTCGCATCGGAGTACAACTCTCCCCCAACGGCGAGGAAGTTCGCAACCGCGCTAAAAACATTTTCGAGGCCTTTACTCTAGGCGCTTCGGAGTTCCAAAGGCTGATAGATCTAACCCTCAAAGGTTTCGGGCAATTGATTAATAACTTCGGCGAAACGGCGGGGCAAATTTCCGGTCCGGTGAAGATTGTAGATATCGGCGCGAAAATTGCCAGCGATAATATTGGCAATCTCTTTCCCTTTGCGGCGATTATTAGTATCAATTTGGCGATTATTAATATCTTGCCCCTACCCGCTTTGGATGGCGGACAGCTAGCTTTTCTCTTGGTGGAAGGGCTGCGCGGCAAACCTCTACCGGCTAAGATTCAGGAAAATGTGATGCAGACTGGTTTGGTGTTATTGCTCGGTTTGGGTATTTTCTTGGTGATTCGCGATACGGCTAATTTGGATGTCGTGCGATCGCTCCTCCAGCAGCAGTAAGTAATTAATAATTAATAATTAATAAT
>CALKCV010000052.1 GCA_938083405.1 uncultured Microcoleaceae cyanobacterium
AAGTTTAAAAATTTTAGAAATTGGCAGTTACAAGGATTGCTTGAAACTGGGAGAGACTTTGGAGAAAGAAGGTAAGTTAGATGAGGCCTTTGCTGCCTTCGATCGCGCGATCGCTCTCAATCCCAATTATTCCTGGTCTTATCATAACTCGGGCAAAGTTTTGCAGAAACTGGGAAAACTAGAGGAAGCGGCGATCGCTTACCGTCGGGCGATCGAACTTAATCCTAAGTTTCACTGGTCTCACTATAATTTAGGAGAGGTTTTAGAAAAACAGGGTAAATTAGAGGAGGCGATCGCTGCTTGTCGCGTAGCGATCGAACTGTACCCAAATTTTTCTTTGTACCAGAGCAAATTGAAAAAATTGCAACTGCAATAAACTCGGCTTTTTTTGGGTTTAAGAGAACGATGATATTTTTAATCGCCCTCTTAAACCCATCCGTTTCATCCTCTGCAAAATCCGTTGCTAACCTAACTTTTTTATCGCTCTTCGCGATTACTACGAACGAATTATATTCCACCGACAATATCTTTATCGCTCTTCGCGATTACTACAAATGACTTTAGCGATCGACAATCAACCTTGCTTTCCTCAAGACAAAAGTTAAAACCGTTTCCTCTGAGGAAATAATATCCACTCTCGCTTCCATTCCCGACTGGAGGGGATAAACCCGATCGCCTTCTGCGAAAAAAGACTCATCCGGCGTTATCGTCGCTTCGTAATAAACCTCGCCCCCAGCAAGATTTTCCGTAGTAAAGACATCTGGAGATATGCTGGTGACAGTGCCGCCCCGAACGCCGTAGTCGGGAAAGGGATATGCAGAAACGCGAATTTGTACCTTTTGGCCGACCCGCACTCGACCGATATCCGCCGCCCCCACTCTGGACTTAAATACTAAAGGCACGTCTGTGGGAACGATGGTGGCGATCGCGCTTCCTACCTCCACCACTTGTCCGGGGTTGCGCAAATTTAACTTGAGAATAGTGCCGTCAACGGGCGATCGGATGGCGCTATTATCCAATTTTATCGCTAATTGATAAAGTTCTTTGTTCCCCTTGGTTACATCTTTGACTAATTCGGTGCGCTTAATTAACAATTCCCGCCTTTCCTTCCCCAACTCTTGCGCCAAATTTGGCATGGACCTCGATAAGGTCACTAACCATGCTTCTAGAGATCGTTCGTTAGGATCTGCTTCGGGGTAGAAACCGAGGGTTTCCAAACTCGCTAAAATCTGAGCTTCTATAGCTTTGAGTTGCCCTTTTACTTCTTCTAGTTCCACCTGGCATTGCTGGATGTTGTCTTGTAAATAATTTTGTTGGCGAAGGATGGGAGAGCGATCGATTTTCGCGATCGCCTCTCCCTCCTCTACCTTTTCATTTTCCTTTGCCGCAATGCTTTCGATCCTGCCTGCTGTTGCCGCTTGGACGAGGCGCACCTCTCCGGCCGGTCGAGCGATCGCTGCTGCTTTGACCGTGGGATTATATTTAATAACGCTCGCTAGAGCAACTAAGGCCCCAAAAGTTCCTGCCAAAAATACTCCTCCTAAAGTTATCCACCGACTCAGGGGCGGAAGGAATTCATCGCTTTGAAAATCGTCCATAATAATTAATAATTAATAATTAATAATTGGTGCATCGGGGGAATTAATAAAACCAAGATTTTAATGCTTTTTGTTAGTCCGCGAACGTTCCAGCGATAACAAACTTACAAAAAGAATTTATTTTTGGTTCTTTACAAATATGAGATGCTCCTGCGGGGTCGGCTTTTTCATTCTTTTTGCAGATTTTTGGGAAATTATCCCGATGGAGTTGAGCAACGAATGAAATTGACGCCAGAAGATTAGAATGATGCTAGTCGCCGGCCCGAGAATTAACTACCACGCAATTAATCTCGGAAAAAATCCGGATAGTTGAATTTGTCTGAGAATTGTGGGTTACAGTTTGCCAAATAACGAGAGTCCTGGGGGCAAAATCTCGATTATTTCGTGAATGGTGTTAAGTAAAACTCAATTAGTTATGGAAAAACCGGAAACAAACAATCTATTTACAGAGCTTTCTTCTGAAGAATCGGCTACTATTAATGGCGGTCATGGTAGTTGTAATTCTTCCCGCAGGCGTTATATTCGTTCTCGAAATCGCCATCACTATCGTTCTTATCCTCGTTCTCGGCGAGGAGTTAACGTTAGAGTAAGATTTAACCGCCGTTTTTATTAAACTAAAAAGTTGCGTTTTTCGGTTGCATTTAATAGCTACTAAAAGTTGCTTAAACTATTAGCATAATGCAACCTAGAAAAACTGTTTTGGCTTTGTAATGAGTAATGAAACGAAGCATCCGCGATCGCCGTGGGTGCTTTTTTCTGATTTGGTGGGTAATAGTTTGCAATTAATAAGACGATCCCCCCAAACCCCCCTTAAAAAGGGGGGCTTTTAATGCTTCAAGCTCCCCCCTTTTTAAGGGGCGATCGATTAAAAACCTTCCTCAAGCTCCCCCCTTTTTAAGGGGGGCTGGGGGGGATCGAATCAATTAAAAACCTAAAAACTAATGTTAGAACTAATTCCAATTTTTCAGGGTACGCCGGACTACGGAGAGGTAAATGGTTTTAAGAAATATCAAATTGTTCCCCAACAAAACGAAGAAGATTGCGGGGCTGCTTGTCTGGCTTCTATTGCTAAATATTACGGTAAAACTTTAACTATAAATAGACTGCGGGAGGCGGCGGGCACTCGCCAGCAAGGAACTACTTTATTAGGTTTGAAACAGGGGGCAGAAATTATCGGCTTTAATGCCAGAAGCGTCCGGGCAAATGCCGCAATTTTGGAGCAACTAGACCGCGCCCCACTACCCGCTATTATTCACTGGCAAGGCTATCATTGGGTGGTTTTATATGGAAGGAAAGGCAATAAATACGTTATTGCGGACCCGGCTATCGGCATTCGCTCTCTGTCTAAAAAAGAGCTTGCAGAAGGGTGGGAAGATTGGGTTTGTTTGCTGTTGGAACCGGACCCGAAACGCTTTTTTGCTGAGACGGAAGAGGGTGGCGGCAGTTTGGGGCAATGGCTCGGACAAATTTGGAAATATCGCCAGATTTTGAGTTTGGTTTTCCTCTTAAATATTGTTTTGGGTTTGTTATCGATCGCCTCTCCTTTTCTCATCCAAATACTCACCGATGACGTGTTAGTTAGAGGGGATACTCAGTTGCTAGCTAGCGTGGCGATCGCCGTTATTATCCTCAGTTTTTTTAGCGGCTGTCTGGAGTTGGTTCAGTCTAACGCGATCGCTCATTTTGCCCAACGTTTGGAACTGGGACTGGTGATGGAATTTGGCAGGCAAATTCTCCGCTTGCCTTTAACTTATTACGAAACCCGTCGCAGCGGGGAAATCATCAGTCGCTTAACGGATATCGAAGAAATAAATCAATTAGTTTCTCAAAGCATTATCGCCATTCCCAGTCAATTTTTTATTGCTTTAGTTTCCGTTTGCTTGATGTTTTTTTATAGCAGTTATTTGGCGGTTGCTGCTATCTTCGTCGCCGTAGTAATGACTTTTTCTACTATTTTATTATTTTTTACGCATTGT
>CALKCV010000053.1 GCA_938083405.1 uncultured Microcoleaceae cyanobacterium
ATTATGAACTTACAAACAGAAGCTGTCAGGGCCTCACATATGGTCGCTTTATTGAAACAAGAAGGCCAGCAAGAGGGAAGTTTGCGGATGTTAATAACACTTATCGAGTCGCGCTTTGGCGAAGTGCCAAAATTCCTACACCTAATTCTGCTTCCTTTGAGCTCGGAACAATTACGGGAATTAGGTAAATACCTTTTGCAAGCGAAGTCTTTCGACGATTTTCTCGCTTTTATTTTGCAGACGTTCTATAACGATTAATAGCTCCTCGGGAGAGATGGGAGAGATGGCCATAAGGTCTCTCCCTGTTTTTGCGGGAGATGTCACCATGCTTAATAAGTAATTAATAATTAATAATTAATAATTAATAATTGGGGAGCGTTGCGCCATAAACGTTTAATTGCCGTTAACACAGGTCAATTGGCATCCCCAAGTTTTTGTGCAAATTCCGCCGGCCGCGACTACTTAACTGCGGCCACCGAAAAACAATCCTATCTGCGGTAGCTTTTTTCCACACTTATATAATTGGCCCAAAAGTTGAGCGGGGAGATGGCCGCTTATGCTCGTCCATGGAAGGCGATAAGGAATGTGGCTCTTTTTTCAACAAAGGCGATCGCTCTAAGTAGGTCGGCAAAAATATTTACATAAAATAATTTTTTATTTCCCCGTAGAACAGGCGTCTCGCCTGTTTGGTATGTCTAATTAATTTTGCACGGGTACTTAGAAGCATCTCATCGAAGTAAAAATACCAAAAAATCAATGCATGCTTTTTTTGCGGTCAGTTGGAAGGTTGTTGGTCGTCCCACTACCCAACCTTCCAACTGACCGCTGAGATGCATGGGTCTAATTCGCGGGCAAGATCAAAATTGAGATGCTCCAGATCGCTCTTTGGCTCAATTGTTAACCCAGAAAATGTGGCTCTTCGGTACTTAATTTGTTAAAATGATAAGCCGTTAGCTTTCGGGAACGCTTAACTGGGAACAGGGAACGGTTTTAAAGGAAAAAACAAATGTCAAATATTTACGATTTTTCAACATAGCTCAAGGCTCAATTAATGAATTAGAAACACATTTAATTTTATCTAAACGACTAAAATTGTGTCCAAAAGAAGAAGTAGGAATGATTCTAGCGCGACTAAAACAAGAAAGTAAAATGATTATGAGTCTGATTAATAAGGAACGAAAACTAAAATCTGTTCCCCGTTCCCCGTTCCCCGTTCCCCGTTCCCCGTTCCTTCCGAAAAGCATAAATATGAGTTTAGCAAACTAAATACCGAAGAGCCGAAAATGTTAACCTAAAAAATGTTAACCTAAAAAATGTTAACCCAGAAAATGATATTAGTTTTTCAGACTTTGGGCTTGAAAACTTATACAGCGATAAATTTCCAACACTATAATGAAATACGAAAACATTTGTAAGTATTTGGCAGAAAAAGAACCCGACCGCTTTGCAAGTTGGCTCTTGGGACGAGAAGTAAGGGGAACCAGAGTCTTCAACACCGAATTAACTATCGGACTGCTTCGGGCCGAGGAAGTAACATTTTTACGGCTGGCCGATAGCATTTTGCACCTGGAATTTAAGCTAGACGTGCCGCAGAAAAGACCCATGCCCCTGCGGATGTTGAATTATTGGACGCAACTCTCTTGGCAATATAACTTGCCGATCGCTCAAGTGTTAATTTGGCTGGGACCAACCAACGACCCTGCCGTATTTGAAACAGAATTGAAAATGGAATCGGTCCGCCATCGTTTTCAAGTGGTTCGGATGTGGGAAGAATCTCCCGAGCAACTCCTCGAAAGTTCGGCGCTTTTGCCAATGGCCTTGTTGTGTCATGCTGAAAATCCTACTGCCCTGCTGTCACAAGCGATCGACCGAATAGCTGCAATAAAAGCGCCCGAAGAGCAACAGGATATTTCTTGTTGCGCTGAACTTCTGGCTGGTTTGCGATTTAATGTCGATTTGGTTCGCAATCTTTTGCGAAGAAGTATGATGCACCAATCGGTTGTTTTCCAAGAAGTCCTTAAAGAAGAAGTATTGACGATCGTTTGTTGTCAACTGTCGCGTCGAATCGGTACGGTGGCCCCGGAGTTGCAGCAGCGTTTGTTGCTGTTATCCCGTACCGAGTTGGGGCATTTGGCGGAGGCGTTGTTGGATTTTTCGGAACCAGAGGATTTAATCGCTTGGTTGGATCGACTCCCAAAACTTTTGCAATAATCGCTTTTGCGCTTTGTAGTCATCGCTCTTCGCGATTTATATAGATAAATCGCTCTTCGCGATTAGGGACTAGCAATTTAATAAGATACCGATGTTGGGTGGAGGTTCGCGTTCGCGCTACCTACGGAGGACTACTCTTGGGATAAACTGCCTCAGTATAACCCGGTTTCGATCGCAATACCTTCGCCAATTTCTTGTAGGTTGTGCGGACCTCCGTGAAACCCAACATCAACGCACGCAAAACTCAACGATTTTGTTGGGCCCTGCGTAAGTAGGTAGGCAAAAATATTTACATAAAATTATTTCTTATTCCCCCTTCCGAACAGGCGTCTCGCCTGTTCCAGATGTCCAATTAATTTTGCACTGGTACTTAGCTACACCCAACCTACGAATGCTTTCATTTCGCCTACTTTTGGGATAAACTGCCTCAGTCAATACCTTCGCCAATTTATTGTAGGTTGTGCGGACCTCCGTGAAACCCAACATCAACGCACGCAAAACTCAACGATTTTGTTGGGTTTCGCTACGCGGAGCCCGACCTACGAATGGTATTTTTTATTTTGGCGAAGGTATTGTATCAAAAACCGGGTTTCTGGACGGACGAAAATATCCTCCTACGAACTTTCATTTCGCCTACTCTTGGGATAAACTTACGTTAAAATTAAGCTGTTTTAGGCGGTTAATCACTTCTGGAGTTTCCACCCAGAAGCGGCGATCGAAACGAACTGACTGCCGACAGGACTTGCCGACCACGATCGCTACTATGGGAATTACGGCGTTTTCGGGTTTCGGCGAATATTCCTGCAAAATCGATTTGAGACGATCCAAATTTTCCCCATTCGCCACCTGCAGGGGCGTAAGTTGCAAAACTATGGCTAACTCCTTTATTGCCGAGACCGATTTTCTGGCAAAAGATTCCTCAGGCGGCGGCGCGGGCAAGTCCCTTTCCGGGGCAAACTCCTCTCGCGGCGACTCCTCCACTCGGAGTAACTCGATCTTCTCCGCGACTAACTTCGCGCGGTCCTCCCGTTTCTGTGTTTTGCCGCTTACCAGCAGCAAAGTCTCCTCTTCCTCTTCCCCCAGCAAATGCTTAAACCGTTCGTAAGTCCTCGGGAAAACCGTTACATCCACTTTCCCCGTCTCGTCCTCTATTTCTATAAACGCCATCTCGTCGCCCTTCTTGGTAGTAATTATCTTAGTGCGAGTCATCATGCCGATGGCCTTAACCGCAGTTTTATCCGTTTTCCCTTCTAAACTCTCCACCAAGACAAGGTTCGGATCTCCGCAGGCGCCCCTCGCTAACTTTGCCGGATGTTCCGACTCTGGGGCGGGTTCTATTTCTGCTTGCTCTATTTCCGTAATGCCGCGAATGGAGTTTATTAAGTCTTCTAATAATTTTAAATTGGGGCTGAGATTGGCATAATCTTTTTGCACTTGGAGGAGATATTTTTCGGTTATTTCTTGAGGGAATTTTTCGAGAAATTTGAGGTCGGTGGCGACGCCGGGCTTATGGGCTATCCGAGCTAATATCGAAGCAATATCTTCTCCATTTATGGTTAATTGGGAAAGTTGGGAAATTGGAG
>CALKCV010000054.1 GCA_938083405.1 uncultured Microcoleaceae cyanobacterium
GAAGCGATCGCTACGAATTATGGGGGAAAAATCGCTGAAGCGATTACTACGAGCCTACTAAATATTAATAAAAAATGATTCTTGACAACTCGCAAAATAGACCCATAGCCATCGATTTATTTGCCGGGGCTGGGGGCATGACTCTAGGTTTTGAAATGGCAGGATTTGATGTGCCCGTTGCTGTGGAATTAGACCCAATTCACTGCGCTACTCATAAGTTTAATTTTCCTTTTTGGTCCGTACTTTGTCGCAGCGTTGCTGAGGTAACTGCAGAAGATATTCGTAGGGCGGGAAATCTAGGCGATCGCCAAATTGATGTTATCTTCGGCGGTCCTCCCTGTCAGGGTTTTTCTCAGATGGGCAAGCGATCTACAGACGACCCACGCAATGAATTAATGCTTCATTTTGCTAGATTAGTTTTAGAGTTACAACCTAAGTATTTTGTTATCGAAAATGTTAAAGGATTGACCGTGGGACGACATCGAAATGTTCTCGATAAAGTCCAAGAAAAAATGGAAAATTGCGGTTACGAAATACTCCTGCCTTACAAGGTCTTAAACGCTGCTAATTATGGAGTGCCCCAGAGTAGAGAAAGGTTATTTTTGCTCGGCTGTCAAAAGGGGTTAGAAATGCCGCGCTATCCAGAAGCAATTACGGACAACCCGAAAAAAAAATATGCTAAATCCTCCCGCAAAAAAAATAAAATATCTAATACTAAGACTCTGCCAAATGCCCCAACGGTTAGAGAGGCGATCGCCGATTTACCGCCAATAGAAAAATACCCAGAATTGTTAAAACAAGACTGGTTAAAAGTAGAATATGGCGAACCTAGCGACTATGCGAAAAAAATGCGCAATCTCGCTTTTTGGGAGGACGATTATTCCTACCATCGCCTCTACGACAGCACCATACTAACTGGCTGTTCGCGGACAAAACATTCCCAAAGCTCTAAAGATAGATTTGCCGCAACGCCAGCGGGAAAAAACGAACCAATAAGTCGCTTTCACAAGCTTGATGGGGAGGGGATTTCTAACACTTTGAGGGCAGGAACTCCTAGCAACCGCGGTGCCCATACTTCTCCGCGTCCCATTCATTTCGACCGACCCAGATGCATCACCGTTCGGGAAGCGGCCAGGCTCCATTCCTATCCCGACTGGTTTCGGTTCCACGCGACCAAATGGCACGGTTTTCGGCAAATTGGCAACTCGGTACCGCCACTGCTGGCCTCATCGATCGCTACAGAAGTTATCCGCGTCCTGGGCTGTCAACCTTCTAAACCGTCCGCGAAACAATCTTTGGGGGAGGAAAGCTGGTTGAAGTTGAATATTTCCGAGGCCGCTAATTTGTATGGTGTCGAGCGGAATGTTATCGAACCCAGGAAAAGAAGCGAGAAGAGCGATCGGTAAGTAATTAACAATTAATAATTGTTAATTGTTAATTGTTAATTGTTAATTGTTAAGTTAGAGTCGATGGGAGCATTTCGGCTCCTCACCTCTCCTTCAAAACCGTGCGTGAGACTTTCATGCTCACACGGCTCCTGGACTAGGAGATATTTTAAGGGGTTTTGGTCTGCCAGCAGAACCCACGCTAATTAAAACTGCGTCTCGGGCATATAGCACTGACCGTGACTTACTATCCCTCCCAGTTACCTGCCCCACGTCAGCATATCCATCACTGTTAGGTGAGGCATTAGCTTCTTAGGACATCCTTAATCCTTATGCCTTGTGGTAATCGCTTTCCCTACCTATTTCTAGGAGAACATAAGGGGTTACTTCGTTCCCGAGATTCATTTCACGTCTAACTTAGGACTCCTAATCCTGCCGGACTCTACCAAGGAACGTCCTGGCCCATAACAAGATGACCAGGGGCAAGCGAGTCGTACCATTTTGGCTACGGGGGGGGGGTTTGATCCCACATTCGGGAACAATTACCCCGGTCTATCATAACGACAGCTTTATAGGATTCAGATGTTTATCCATATTAGACTTCTCTAGCGGCTAAGTCCTTCGGACGACCTAGCGGTACGACCCTAGTTCCTGGGCCTTATCCTACATTAGAGTCATGCACTTAGAGTAATGGGCGCTACCCCATTAAACCTGACCCTTGAAGTCACCCCCGTTCCCAAGGGGAGAGGAATTTAACCTCCATGAATCGCGAGTTATCACCTTAATGGCTAATGCCATTAAGGGTGGACCATGTCGCTAATGGCTTCTTTGGCAGGGCGAATCGCACTTGTTAATTGATATTACGATCGCCCTTCCACTTGACGCGCTGGAAGGGCGATCGCGAATTCCGTTCCTCGTCCGGTCGGTTCCGAGGAACAGGCGAGCTTCCCGCCGTGTTGTTGCACTATGATTTGATAGCAAATAGATAAACTCAAACCGACACCTTTGCCAACCGGTTTAGTAGTAAAAAAGGGATCGAACAAGCGCGATCGCACTGACTCGGAAATGTCAGGACCGTTATTGGCAATTAGGATTGAAATAGTATCTGGATCTGCTTTTTCTGTAGTAATTATAATAGTGGGGATGAAATTGTCAGGCATATTTGAAGGGCAATAATTGTCTTTATAGCTACCCGACAAAGCATCGACCGCGTTATTCAATAAATGTAAAAAAACCTGATTTAGCTGCCTGGCGTAACAATTTATTGGCGGTAAATCTCCGTATTTTTTAATAACTTCGATCGCCTCCCCTGTTTCTCCCCCAGACAAACGATGCTGCAAGATAACTAAAGTGCTGTCGATACCTTCGTGGATATCCACTGCTTTGAGTTCGGCCTCGTCCAAGCGAGAGAAATTCCTTAAAGACATGACGATCGCTCGGATGCGATCTGCGCCGCGATGCATCGCCTCGAAGATATCTGCTAAATCCTTTACTAAAAAATCAAGTTCTATCTCCTCCATAGTTTCTTTAACGATCGCCTTCGGTTCGGGATATTCCTGCTGGTAAAGCTCGATTAATGACAGCAAATCTTCGATGTATTGACTGGCGCAAGCGAGGTTAGAATAAATAAAACTCACCGGGTTATTGATTTCGTGGGCTATTCCCGCTACTAATTGCCCTAAAGCTGCCATTTTTTCGTTTTGAACTAACTGCACTTGGGCCGTTTGCAATTCCCCGAGGGCTTTTTCCAGTTCTTCTTTTTGCGATCGAACCAGCGCTTCGGCTTGCAATCTTTCCGCTTCTGCCTGCTTGCTACTGGAGATATCCCTGGCGATCGCCAAAACTTCCGACTCGCCGCTTTTCACGAAACGCACTTCGTAAGCCTTACATT
>CALKCV010000055.1 GCA_938083405.1 uncultured Microcoleaceae cyanobacterium
ATTATTAATTATTAATTATTAATTACTTACGATCGGCGATATTTGCTATCTTAAAAATAGAACCAAAGTCCGCCTTCGGCAAAAGCAATTCCTCAGTAGAACTAGAACGGCAACTTACCATTAATTCTGCTCATGCCAGTCCAACTTTCTCTAAACGACCGACATCAACACATTCTCTGGGCAACGATTCGTCACTATATTGCTACAGCAGAACCAGTGGGCTCGAGATCTCTGGTAGAAGAATACAAACTCAAGGTCAGTCCCGCGACTATCCGTAACGGGATGAATTTTTTAGAAAAAGCCGGACTTTTATATCAACCTCATACTTCCGCAGGACGAGTACCATCAGACTCTGGCTATCGAATTTATGTGGACCAATTGATGACTCCCTCGGAAACTGTGGCGAATGGGGTAGAGTCCGTCTTACAAAGACAGCTTAATTTGTCTGAGGGTCGCGTAGAAGCTGTACTGCGAGGGGCTGCCCAAGTTTTGGCAACTTTGAGCGGGTATATTACTTTGGTAACTATGCCCCAAACTTCGACGGCGAAGTTGCGACATTTGCAATTGGTACAAATTGAACCTGAAAAGGTGATGCTGATTGTGGTGACTAATACTTACGAAACTCAATCGTTTTTGATGGAGCTAACGACGGCGACTTCCGGGACAGGTCAAAAGCGATCGCTCGATCATCAATTACCACAAAATCCCGAAGATGTGGATAGAGAATTACAAATTTTGTCAAATTTTCTCGATCGCAAACTGCGGGGGCGATCGCTTTCTGAGTTATCCTCTTTGGATTGGTCGGAGTTAGATAAAGAGTTTCAACATTATGCTGACTCTATTAAAAACTTGTTGGCAGAGTTAACTCGACGTTCCCAGGTACCGACATATACCAGAATTTTGATTAGCGGTTTGGCAGAAGCGTTACGTTTGCCAGAATTTTCCGAACTCCAACAATTGCAGACCATCATTCATTTGTTAGAAGAAGAACAAGAACAGTTGTGGCCTTTGATTTTTGAAGCTCCCGAGTCCCAGACAACTAAGCGAGTAAAGGTCAGAATTGGTTCTGAGAATCCTCTCGAACCTATTCGCTCTTGTACTCTAGTTTCTGCTACTTATGGGCAAAATTCCCTACCCATGGGCAGCGTTGGCCTTCTCGGACCTACTCGCATGGTTTACGAAAATAGCATAGCTCTGGTGGAAGCTGCAGCGGACTATCTGTCTGAGGCCATCGGTGGCGTTTAGTCCTGGGGCTCTTTTTTTCCTTGAGGATAGATCGATTTTTTGACAGCGATTCTGTTAATATGAGCTTGGTAGATGCACTCTGATGTCGAATTTTCCCCGGCTGTAATAGGCGGGGCTTTTTTTATGGATATCTAGCGGGTAAACTCTGAAGTCTGACGCACTTGTGCTAAGGTCAAGGACGATCGCTCTTCCATCTGAGGATCTGCCCCTACCCGAATTAAGAGATCGGAAAATGCTCTATCTTCGGCAAAAGGTCTGATGGCTTTAATTTTTACACCCGCATTAATTAAAGTTTCAGCCACCAATTTAACATCATCAATATTGACTCTGGCACTAAACCAAATCGAATTGCTAGGCAAGTCTGAAATTATGGCAGGCATAATTACCAAGGGAAAATCTAGACTTCTCAAAGCTTTCTCGACTGTGCCTTTATCTAATTTTTTCGGGAAATATTCTATTAAAGCCAAATCGGCGTTTTGGCTAGAAGAAGTAGCTGCAGAACGAATTTCTTCTTGTAAAAGTTGCTGATAAATTTTGGGTAAATGTCGGCTCATCGAATTAGTTTCTATCCCATAGCCCAAACTGGTCCAAGTACCGGATAACAAGCGCAAAACTTTATTTAACTTTCCTTGACGCAATAAAGTAGAAATGTCTGTTTTCCAATAGTAGCGATCGCTCAACCAAGCATGAACTACGGCATCTTGATATTGAGCTTCAAAGCTATAGGGTTGCCAAAATAACATCCCAGGAGGATTGGGATGGTAGCGTTTCGCCATTTCCTCCCAAGTAGAACTTATAAATTGATACCGTCCGGCGGCGGTACTGCAATTACCTCTATTCGGACCCCAAATAATAGTTACGCATAAGTCGGGATGGCGGCTTAAATCGGAGAATTTTTTACCGCCATAAATAACGCGATAAGGTTGAGCGACGTTAGACTCGCTAGCGGATATGGTACGCATTAAAGCCCTAATATAAGGATCGCCATCTTTCATTACTAAAGGTGGAAAATCGCTCTTATTCTCTCTACGATCTGCGAGAAAATTAGGCTGGTTAGATAACCATAAATATTTCAATAAAAAGGTAATAGTTAGGAATAGGAAAAAGCCTATTGTTAGGCGTTTAATAAAAATAATTGCAGGGCGCTGCATCATCTATTTTAGTATTATTATTTATCTCTCCAGAAAACGGTATTGCTGCCGTTTGTAGTAATCGCTTTAGGGATTTTTAACATAAATTAAAATCGCAAAGAGCGATTACTACAAACTAGATTTATACGCTAAAAAACTACTTGCGGTCTGCTTTCATTAAAACAAGAGGTGACGCGCACCCTTATTAAAGACAATTAACTTACAGAAGCAAACAGATCTTCAAACGACTTGAGAGAAGCATCCTCTTTAGCAACAATTTCAACAATTTTATTGCGAGATTGAGGTGAAAAAAGTGCTTCTACGCAAACCAGAGCTACTTTAACCCGAGGAACGCTGCCCTCAAACAAAGTATCTGCCGACTCCATCACCAGAGGAAATTGATTCTCCTCATTTTTGAGACCTCCTGGGCGAACGATGGTGTAAGTCAAACCGCTTTTTTGTAAATACTCTTCTGCCTGCTTCTTCCATACAAGAATTAACCAGAACAAATTGAGTGGATGAAAAAATTGGGAGACGCAAAGAGACGAGACAAAAACAAAATGCTCGATCGCCTTAGCCTTAGCAGCATCCACCAGATTTTTCGTCCCTTCATAATCCACCATGTATGGCCCTGTCGGATTCAAACTGGGAGAGGCCCCGGTGGCACAAATTAAAAAGGTACTGTCGCCGATGGCGCTCTGGAGGCTATCGGCTTTTAGAACATCCCCCACCACTAATTCTGCTTCTGGGGGCAGAATTTCTCTGGCCCCCTCCAGATTCCTAACTAAAGCGCGGACGGGAATCTTGCGATTGACCAGTTCCTTAACGATGCGGCGACCTGTTTCGCCTGTTGCCCCTGCTACAAATACTTTCATTATGTTTGATAAAGTTAAATTTTTCTTGATTATTTGCCAACTTGAATAGCTCTATTGTATAGACTGAAACGTAACAAAGGCACTGCGAACTAAACCGCGCAAAATAAAAATACGGAGACCAGATGATGCAACAACCTGTCCCTGAAAGAGAAAACCCAACTCCCATTGAAGATTACGGAGAATTGACCGACCCCAACCTAATACCAGAAGAATTAAAGGGGGAAGATACAGAGATACCAGAGGGAACAGAACCTACATGGTTTCACGCTCAGTTTACGGACTGCATGGAATTGTACGCCGACCTGGAGACTGCAGTCGAACATTTTGCCGATCATCGCAGTTGGTTCCCTCGTTGCGCCCAACCGATGAAGGCCGAACCTTTGGGCGAAAATGGCTACGATTTGTTAATTGGCCGTTTTGGTGCTTTTGGCTACAAAGTTGAAGCAAGAATAGGTTTAGATCTGCTCCCACCAGACTCCGAAAGTATTTATCGGATCGAGACTATTCCCTTACAAGGGTACGAACCACCTGGATATGAAGTGGATTTTCGAGCGACGATGAAGTTGCTGGAAATGCCTGTCGAGCGTTTTTCTTCGGCAGCGCAAGTCAAAAAGTTAGGGCTCCCCAGCACTATTACTGGGGCGGAGTGGGTTTTAGATTTGGCAGTGGGCGTGAAGTTTCCCCAATTTATTCGCAAAATGTCTCCATCTTTGATTCAGAAGACGGGGGACGGCCTGTTAGAGAAAATCGTCAAACAGGTATCCCGCCGCTTGACTTACAAAACTCAATTAGATTTTCACGCTAACCACGATCTGGCTTTCCCGGGACAAAAAAAAGGTAAGAAGGGAGAGAAGAAAGACAAGGTATAAATTACTAACTAATAATTAATAATTAACAATTAACAATTACCAACTTCCCATTTCTCATTTCCCCTTTCCCCTTTCCCATTCCCATTCTCTATATTCCAGAATTAGAACATATCGCCGATTATTCGTTGGAGAATTTCAACCCCGGTGAAAGCTTGCCAAATAAAGATACCCAAAAGTATGACGTTGAGGCCGATGTGGGTAGAGCGGGCCCATTCTTTACCTTTCTGCATAAAGGGAGTTAGGGAAGCTGAAACGGCAATAAGTCCGGTCATGCCCAGGCCTGCTAGGAGGTGGGGACCCAAAAATAACTTCTCGTTATTAATATAGGTTACTCCCATGCCTCCAAGGGTGGCGAGAACCATAAAGGCCAAAAGCAAAGAACCTATTTTGTGGTGCTTGTCTTTAAATTGGCCTTTAACGAGTTGTTTTTTCTCTTCTCCTTCGGCCGTTCTGGTGCGACGGATTTTTAGACCGAGGTAGAGGGCGTAAAAGCAGACTCCCAGCAATACGAACATAATAGCTGGATGGAAAAAGTTGAGCCAGGGCTTAACTGACTCGGGGATTGGAAGGTTCATAGCGTTCTTCTTCTTTAAGATTGGCAAAAAAAGTTCATAAAACTTAGCATAACACCGAGACGGTCTTGTGCGACTTTAAAACATACCATTATCTATTTATGCGATCGAATTATGGCTTCTATTAAACAAGAACCATCCTTGGTTCGTGCCGCTCAAAATGGCAATATCATTAATGCCCGAGCTTTACTGGCTAAGGGTGTTAATCCCAATGCTAGGGATCGAGAAGGGAGCAGCGCTTTGATGTTGGCTGCGGAAAAAGGCTACCTAGAAATAGCACGGACTTTACTCGATAAGGGCGCTGATGTCAATTATTCCAGCCAAAAATCAGGGCAAACGGCTTTGATGTTGGCCGCAGCCCAAGGGCGGGCCGATGTGGCCAAACTGTTGACCGACAGGGGTGCGGATGTCAATTCCAGGAGTCAACTCGGGACGACGGCATTAACGGAGGCTGCAGCTAATGGCTATGGGGCAGTGGTAGAAATTTTGCTGGCTGCGGGGGCCGATGTCAACGCTACCGATAAAAACTATAATACTGCTTTGAGTTTGGCAGTGGAACGAGGGGATATAGATGCGATCGCTGCTTTATTAAAGGCGGGGGCTAATTTGGATGAGGCTGCTTTGTCCCTGTTGGGTAGCGGGGAGTATGGGGAGATTATCGAACTTTTCAAGGAACGCGGGGTGGATGTCAATGGCAGAAATGTCGAGGGCAAAACTTGGTTGATGCAGGCGGCGGAAGAAGGAGATTTAGAAACGGTAGAAAAGTTGTTAGAAGCTGGTGTTGAGGTTAATCTTGATGATAAGGACGGCGAAACTGCTTTAACTTTGGCGGCGGATCTGGGTCATCTGGAGGTGGTAATGGTATTATTAAATGCCGGTGCGGATGTAAACCTTACCAATAAAAATGGCGAAACGGCTTTGATGGCGGCGGCGGCGGAGGGAAATGCGGCGATCGCTTCAAAGTTACTGGATGCCGGTGCGGAAATTAATGCCAAAGATGCCGACGGGGTGACTGCTTTACATCTAGCAATAGCAGAAGGTCATCTGGAGATGGTGGAGTTGCTATGCGATCGCGGTGCCGACATCCAACACAGAAATAATTTAGGCGACACCCCCTTGCTTATAGCAGTTTTTCACGGTCATAAGGATGTTGTAGCCCTCTTAGGGCAAAAGGTCAAACCAGAAGATCGCGATGCTTTCTTCAATGCCCAAAATTTGGGGGAGACTCCTTTAACTTTAGCTGCTGTTCGCGGCAAATTAGAAATAGTTAAGGTTTTACTCGATGCCGATGTGGATACTAACGTACCGGGAGATGGCGGCACTACTGCTTTAATGAAGGCGGCATATAATGGCGATGTTAGTATTACCCTGCATTTATTAACAAAGGGAACGGATATTAATCGTAAAGACGATAATGATGCTACTGCTTTGATGTGGGCCGCTTATCGCGGTTTTCCCGATGCGGTGAAGGTTTTAATTGATGCTGGGGCTGAGTTAAACCAGAAAAATTCGGGGGGTTATACGGCTTTGATGTTGGGTGAACTTCATAATAATAAAGAGGCAGCGTATTTGCTGAAAAATGCGGGTGCCCGAGAGTAGCTAAGTAATTAATAATTAATAATTAATAATTAATAATTTGGGGAGCATCTCAATTTTAAATAAAACCAAGATTTTAACGCTTTTGGTTTTTTTACAAATATGAGATGTTCCCTTTCAATCTCTCCAGATCCAGCCATTAATAGTAAAACGACTATCGGCAAAATTCCGCTTAGGACAATTAACGGGCAAGACTTGATGCCAAT
>CALKCV010000056.1 GCA_938083405.1 uncultured Microcoleaceae cyanobacterium
TAACACAGGTCAATTGGCATCCCCAAGTTTTTGGGCAAATTATTTTGCACGACTACTTAAGAAACGATCGATCGTTGGAACGTTGGAACGTTGTCGGTTGTTAGTTGGCCAGAAAAGTCTGTTTCAACATCTGTGATGCAGCCGACAATAGGCAATAGGTAATGCTATCCCCCCGGCCTCCGCTTCCTCGGGGGAGGGGAAAGCTCTGTGTTGTCTGGTTATGTCTGCTTAATCCCCGACAGGAGTGCAAAGCCTAAAAATCCAGTGCTAGAACCCTTACTTTTTTAAGTCTTTAAGCTTATATATGGAAGTAAGGATTTTTGAGATGCACCAAAAGCAACTATTAAATTTTTAGCTACAGTCGTCATTAAAAGACTAGATTTACAGTGCCTTAATAAAGGTACTAAAACTAGCATATCTGGCGACTTCTCTGTGGGGCAGGACTTAAAAATATTTTTTGTAAAAAAAACTTTATTTTATTCCCAGGAAAGTATTGGGTTAGCTAAAATTATGTTGCTAAAAGAGAGGATTTAGATTAAATTGAAAAGAAATGTTAGACGATTATTTATATGACTAGCTCAATGAACCGTCTGTCAATTTTTGTGGACGGAAACAATATGTTCTACGCCCAACAAAAAAATGGTTGGTTTTTCGATCCCAGGCGAGTTCTGGAATACTTTAAATACTGCCAACCTAATTTAAGACTGGTAAACGCTTTTTGGTACACCGGTTTGAAAGACCCCCAAGACCAACGGGGTTTTCGAGATGCTTTAATTAGCTTAGGCTATACGGTTCGTACTAAAATTCTCAAAGAATATTATGATGATGCCTCCGGGCGCTATTCTCAAAAAGCTAATTTAGACATTGAAATTGTTGTCGATATGTTTAACACGGTCGATCAATACGACCAAGTAGTTCTTTTTAGCGGAGATGGAGATTTCGAACGCGCAATTGAATTGCTCCGCTCTAAAAACACCCATATAACTGTTGTATCTACAGAAGGAATGATCGCTAGAGAATTGAGAAATGCCACGGATCGCTATATCGACCTGAACGAGATTCGCGATTCAATTGAAAAGGTAGAATATTAAAATGGGATTCGGGGAACGGTCCAGGGGTAATTCCCCCCGACCTATTCCCAATTCCGCATTTCAACTTATGGAGGAAAATCCAATGAACGTCGATCGAGACCGAATTATTATTTTTGATACTACTCTTCGGGACGGGGAACAGTCTCCTGGGGCAACTTTAAATGTAGATGAAAAACTAACTATCGCCCGCCAACTTGCGAGATTGAAAGTGGATGTCATTGAAGCGGGTTTTCCTTATGCCAGTCCGGGAGATTTTGAAGCGGTACAGAAAATAGCCGCTGCTGTAGGCACCCAAGAGGGCCCCACTATTTGCGCTTTGGCAAGAACTCGCCGGGAAGATATCGAGGCCGCAGGGAAGGCGATCGCCCCGGCTGCTAAAGGCCGCATCCATACTTTTATCGCGACTTCTGACATTCACCTCGAATACAAACTCAAGAAAAGCAGACAGGATGTTTTGGCCATAGTGCCGGAAATGGTGGCTCGCGCTAAGTCTTTCGCGGAGGATGTGGAATTCTCCCCGGAAGATGCGGGACGTTCGGAGCCGGAATTTCTCTATCAAGTCCTCGAATTGGCGATCGCTGCCGGTGCAACTACGGTTAATATTCCCGATACGGTCGGTTACACGACTCCGGGAGAATTTGGAGCTTTAATTCGCGGCATTAAGGAGAACGTTCCCAATATCGATCGCGCTGTTATCTCGGTTCACGGACATAACGACCTCGGTTTGGCAGTGGCTAACTTCCTCGAAGCGCTGAAAAACGGCGCTCGCCAATTGGAATGTACCATCAACGGTATCGGGGAACGGGCGGGAAATGCGGCTTTGGAAGAGTTGGTAATGGCTCTCCACGTCCGCCGTCAATATTATAATCCTTTCTTCGGACGTCCTGCGGAATCGACGGAACCCCTTACTAATATAGATTTGCGGCAAATCTATAAAACTTCGCGTTTGGTTTCTAACCTCACGGGGATGCTGGTACAACCGAATAAGGCGATCGTCGGGGCTAATGCTTTCGCTCACGAGTCGGGCATCCACCAAGACGGGGTACTCAAGCACAAGCAAACTTATGAAATTATCGATGCGGAGTCTATTGGTTTGACTCAGAATCAAATTGTCTTGGGCAAGCTTTCCGGTCGTCATGCTTTCCAAACTCGCCTCCAAGAGTTGGGATATTCTCTCTCGGATGATGAGATTAATAAGGCTTTTGTCAAGTTTAAGGATTTGGGAGATAAGAAGAAAGAAGTTACGGATTTGGATTTGGAGTCGATCGTTAATGACGAAATCCAACAACCGCCAGAACTTTTCCGCTTGGAGTTGGTGCAGGTTACTTGCGGCGATCGCTCTTGTCCGACGGCGACTGTTACTCTGCGCACTCCCACTGGGGAAGAGTTGACGGATGCGGCGATCGGTACCGGTCCGGTGGATGCTGTTTATCAGGCGATTAACCGGGTGGTGAAGATGCCTAACGAGTTAATTGAGTTTTCGGTACAGTCGGTTACTGCTGGTATCGACGCTCTTGGGGAGGTGACTATTCGGTTGCAACACGAAGGACGGGTGTTTTCCGGTCATTCTGCTAATACGGATATTATCGTGGCATCGGCTCAAGCTTATGTCAATGCTCTCAACCGACTTTATTCGGCTTTGCAAAATTCGTCGCCAGGGAGCAAAAAGAGCGATCGGCTTTCTGAAGCGGTAGCTACCAGTTAATAGCAATTCTTAGCGGTTGGGGTGAGTTTTTTGAACTCACCCTATTATTTTTGTTAATTGTTAATTGTTAATTGTAAAAATGCAAGAAGAAAGATTAGCGAAAGAACGAAAGTTCCACGATAACTGGGCATCCACTATAGAGGTTGACGGCATCAGGGTAGCGGATTATTTTGAAGCTTGTACCGCGCCAGAAAATCGATTTCTTCTCAAACAAATGGGGGATATTACCGACAAATATTTGTTAGATTTAGGCTGCGGGGCGGGAGAAAATAGCGTTTATTTTGCTAAAAAAGGGGCGCGGTGCGTGGCGAGCGATTATTCCCCGGGAATGGTGGAAGTGGCGGTTAAATTAGCGGAGGCGAATGGAGTTAAAATTGAGGGGAAAGTGATGGATGCGATGGCTTTGGAATTTCCCGATAATACTTTTGATGTTGTTTACGCTTCTAATTTGCTTCATCACTTACCAAATCCTAAATTAGCGATTAGGGAAATGCACCGAGTTCTCAAACCGGGCGGCAAGGCTTGTTTTTGGGAGCCTTTGAAGCACAATCCTGTTATTAATGTCTATCGCCGCATGGCGACTGAGGTAAGAACTGAGGATGAGATGCCTTTGGATATTAATATTGTTAATTTTGTTCAATCTTTGTATTCTAAGACAAATTACGATGCTTTTTGGTTGGCGACTTTATGGATTTTTCTCCAGTTTTATTTAATCGAAAAAGTCGATCCAAATAAGGAGCGCTATTGGAAGAAGATAATTGTGGAAGAAGAAAGACTGAAGCCGCTCTATATGCGTTTGGAAAAGTTGGATGCATTGGTGAAAAAACTACCTTTGATGAAGCGTTTTGCTTGGAATTTAGCCGTAGTTGCAACTAAGTAAAAAGTAGATTTAATTAAGCAAATTTATGGTGCGTTGAATTTTAGTAAAAAAACTAATAATATCTTGAAATGCAACCAATTAATGAGGAAAAACTACCAATAAACTACTATGCCATAATTAGTCTCAATATGTTGTTTCATGCCCGCATCGGTAGCGGTTACGAGATGTTGAAAAAATGCCTCAACGTCCTGAAGAGATTTAGCGGTGAGTCGGACTCGTCCGGTGGGTGTCGCAGTCCAAGGATATTTAGGAATGCTAAAACCGTGGGCAAAACTGTGCCGCACTCTGAGAATTTGATTGAGTTTGTCTCGAACTTCAACTCCGCTCATATT
>CALKCV010000057.1 GCA_938083405.1 uncultured Microcoleaceae cyanobacterium
GATTTTGCGTCGTTCTAGGCTTAATGGAAAGAGTCATCAGATGAAAAAACGCTCTTTTGACTGCGCATTTTTACTTACCTTACTTCCCCCCTGTTGCCTGTTGCCTGTTGCCTGTTGCCTACAAACGAAAAAATCTCTTGGAGACCTTGACAGGGCTGGCGGTGCGCACCCTACTTTAACCCAATTGGGAAAAAGTTAATTGGGAACATTGTTAATTAATATAAGGTGCGCCGCAGCGCACCCCAACAAAAACTAACTCAACTCCTCCAACAAACGACTCTTCGCACTCGCCAGCGCCTCATCTAACTTACTGGCATCGCGGCCCCCCGCTTGCGCCAAGTTCGGACGCCCGCCGCCGCCACCGCCGCAGATCTTGGCAATGTCGCCGACGAATTTACCTGCCTGCAAACCTTTCTGGTTCGCCGACTTGCTAAATGCCGCCACTAAACTAACTTTCCCAGACTCCAAGGCGCTGCCCAATAACACCGCGCTATCCCCCAATTTCTGCTGCAACCTTTCCGCCGCCGTCTTCAAACCGTCGGCATCGACACCATCCATCAGGGCAACTAACACTTTAAACTCGCCCGCAGACTCCGCTTCTGCCAGCAAACTATCCGACTTGGCAACCGCTAACTCGGACTTCAACGCCTCCACCTGCTTCTGGGTCGATCGCAACTCGTTCTCGATTTTGCTCACCCTTTCTGGTAACTCCTCCGGTTTTGCTTTAAAGCGATCGCTCAATTCCTTAACCACCGCCTCCTGCACTTTCAAATAATCCAACACCGACGGACCGGCCACCGCTATTATCCGACGCACTCCCGAAGAAATGCCCCCTTCGGAAATAATCTTAAAGGCCCCTATCTCCGCCGTATTGCCGACGTGGGTACCCCCGCACAACTCCATGGAGACTCCGGGATAATCTACCACTCGCACCACATCGCTATATTTTTCGCCGAACATGGCGATCGCCCCCTTCGACTTCGCCTCTTCTATCGGCATTTCGGCGACCTCGGCCCGATGCCCCTCGCCGATCCAAGTATTAATCTGTTCCTCCACCTGTTCCAACTCTTCTGGCGTTATCGCCCGGGGGCAGTTGATATCGAACCGGAGGCGATCGAACGACACCAGCGAACCGGCCTGAGAAATAGACGGATCTACTATTGCCCTCAAAGCCGCTTGCAACAAATGAGTTGCCGTGTGGTTCGTCTGAACCCGGCGCCGACAAGCAGCATCAATTTGAGCGTTGACCGGCGTTCCGACTTTCAGCGTACCCCGTTCCACGCGAGCGAAATGGACGAAAATATTATTTTGTTTTTGCACGTCTTCGATGCGAACCACCACATCTTCGCCGCTGAGATAACCGCGATCGCCTATTTGACCCCCCGACTCGGCATAAAACGGAGTCCGATCCAACACTACCTGCACCTGGGTGCCCGCTTCTGCCGACTCCACCGGTTTGCCGTCGGCGATTAAAGTTACCACCACAGAAGCAGAGACAAAGTCGCTATATCCCAAAAATTCCGTGTTCCCCAAATCGCCGAAATTCAGGGAACCCTGGGCTGTCAGGTCGATAGTTTCCACGGCATCCTGCCCCCGGCGGCGTTGTTCCTCCATCTCGACCTCAAATTCTTCGACATCCACCGCGAAACCATTTTCTTCGGCAATTTCCATCGTCAATTCCAGGGGGAAACCGTAGGTATCGTAGAGGGTAAAAGCGTCTTTGCCGGAAATCAGCTTTTTGTCTTTTTCCTTTTCCATCACCTCCGCCAGGAGTTTTTCCCCCCGTTTGAGAGTCTCGCCAAAGCGGGTTTCCTCCCTTTCCAGTTCTCCTTTGATGGCGCTTTCCCGTTCCCGAACGTTGGGATAGACATCTTCCGAAAGAGCGATCGCCGTCTCCGCAATTTTCGTAGTAAACTCGCCCTGGATGCCAATTAAGCGCCCGTGACGTACCACCCGCCGAATTAACCTGCGCAAAATATAACCGCGACCGAGGTTAGATGCCGTCACGCCGTCGGCGATGAGATGAACCACCGACCGAACGTGGTCGCCGATAACTTTGAGAGAAGTTTTAGTTTTCTCGTCGCACTTGGCGTAGTCGAGGGCGGCGATATCCGCAGCGGTTTTGACGATGGGGAAAATTAGGTCGGTTTCGTAGTTGTTGGGGACTTGTTGCAGAATTTGTGCCATCCTTTCTAACCCCATCCCCGTGTCGATGTTTTGCTTCTCCAACGGCGTTAGGTTGCCCTCGGCATCCCGGTTGTACTGCATGAAGACTAGGTTATAGAATTCTATGAAGCGACTGTCGTCTTCCAGGTCGATGTTGTCGTCGCCTTTTTCTGGGTGGAAGTCGTAGTAGATTTCCGAACAGGGGCCGCAGGGTCCGGTGGGGCCGGATGCCCAGAAGTTGTCATCTTCTCCCATCCGTTGAATGCGGTGGGGGGGAATGCCGATTTTGTCGCGCCAAATTGCGAAGGCGTCGTCGTCTTCTTGGAATACGCTGATTATTAGGCGTTCTGGGGGCAAACCGAAGACTTCGGTGGAGAGTTCCCAGGCGTAGGCGATCGCTTGTTCTTTGAAGTAGTCCCCAAAGCTGAAGTTGCCTAACATCTCGAAAAAGGTGTGATGTCGGGCGGTGCGTCCGACGTTTTCGATGTCGTTGGTACGGATGCACTTTTGAGAGGTTGTGGCCCGGGGGACTTGCCGGGGTTGCTGTCCGAGGAATATCGGTTTGAATTGCAGCATTCCGGCGATCGTTAGCAATACGGTGGGATCTTCTGGCACGAGAGAGGAACTAGGTAAAATGGTATGTTCTCTCTGGGCGTAGAAGTTGAGGAATTTATCGCGTATTTGGTTGCCCGTGAGCTTTTGTGCTGATTTTGCCATGATTAAAATCGATAGTTGACTAAACAGGGGAAACAGAATTTCGCTGCTTTCCCCTACTTTTACCTCTATCATTTTAGTGGCTTATGTCAATTTCGATCGACTAATAGGAATGCCAAGTCGCCCCGTCTGGAATTAATTAAAATTACTTAAACTCTAATTTACCTAGATAGATTAAACTTTCTAAGTCTTCAACGGCATTTGGCAGATAAGTTTTTATGGCTTTTCTTACTTCCTCCAAAGCATTGTCGTCAGCCCCTCCTAACATTCTTCCTAAATCGCCCATGTCTATAGAACGACTTGCTTGGAGTTTCATTAAAATCAAATAAGGCAATCCTATTATTGGCAAACCGTCGGGAGCAATATTAGGATTATTAATTGCTTCTTCAGCCCAAGGTTGTTGAGATTCTATTACATCTAAATAAGTATTATCGGGAAGCTGCCAAGTGCTGCCGCCAATACTTAGTTCTCCTACTCTTTTACTCCCTGCTTTTTCTAATTTACGGTAGAGATCTCTAGCATCCCAAGTTAAGACTAAAATATCAAGATCGTCTGTCATTCTTTCCGGCATATAAAGTCTAGTAGCAATGCCACCTACTACTACAAAAGGAGTTTGTTCGGTTAGACTTTTTAGGTTAGTCACTGGTCGCCTCCAAGTTCTTTTTTGCAAAAATTCTCTGCTGCTGCCGCTGCCAGGACGACATCTGCGCAGTGCTATTTCTATAAACAGTTTTCTTCGGTTTTCTGGCAGGGTTAGATCGCGCATATTTGGGGTTATTGAAACAGATTAAATTATGCTAGCATAAATGGGGAGCATTCTTATCGACTGGTTGCTGTTGGGTTGCGCTGCGCTGCGCCCGACCTACCCATTACTAAGTGTATTAATTAGCGATTAGCGATTACTACAAACAGGCTTATTTCCCCACCCGCAACCCATCCGTTTAATCCGTTAAAAAATCCGTGGCTAACCAGCTTTATTTCCCCACCCGAAACCCATCCGTTTAATCCTCTGCAAAATCCGTTGCTAACCTGCTTTATAAAATCGCTAAAGCGATTACTACAAACTAGGCTAAAATTTGATATGATTTTAACTGCTAATTATTAAGTAAAACCATGAAATTAAGAACTATTACCATAACTTTATTAGTCATTTTTGGGGCGGCAACTCCAGTTATTGCGCATAGTTCTCGCCACGCCAGTATTTTAAGAAGTACCGGAGAATGCTTGAGTTGCGATTTGAGCGGTTGGAAATTCAGGAAATCCAAACATAATTATATTAATGTTACTGGGTCCAACTTGCGTAAAGCCAATCTCTCCGAAGCCAATCTCCAAAATGCCAATCTCAGCTATACCGATCTAACGGAGGCTAAACTCGATGCCGCCAACTTACAAAATGCCAACCTCGAAGGGGCCATTCTCGACTCTGCTAATCTCTGGGGCGCCAATCTCCAAGGGGCCAATTTGCGGGGGGCCGTTTTCAACGATGCCGTCTTCTGGAATGCGGATCTAAGAGGGGCGGACCTAAGAGGTACTAACCTTACCGGTGCTAGTTTTATTGATGCCGATGTCAACGGCGCTATTCTGCCTGGTGGTTTGATTTATATAGAAACGAAATAGACTTTACCTTTTTTGCCCCGAGAAATATCTCATACTCATAACGACTGCTAAAATTCCCCCTTCCGACTCAAACTCGACTTCAATTCTGAGCCTAAGTAGTCGCGGTCGGCGGAATTTTCGTTCAAAAATTCCCCAGCCGACGGCGCAATTATTAACGATCGCTCGCCACTAGAACGGCGAACGTCCGACAATTATTAATTATTAATTATTAATTATTAATTACTTATCGCCCCTCAAACCCGAACTTTTGTACCCCTTTCCCCTTAAAATCTTAAGATATTGTAAACTTCCCCCCTGTCCATTAGGTCTCAATAATTATGGCTATTGGCTACCTCGCCTTCGTACTCCACGCCCATCTACCTTTCGTCCGACACCCAGAGAGCGACTATGTATTAGAAGAAGAATGGTTATTTGAAGCGATCGCCGAAACCTACGTCCCCCTGATCCAAGTATTTGAAGGACTAAAGGAGGAAGGCATCGACTTCAAAATCACCATGAGCATCACCCCCCCACTCCTGGCGATGCTGCGAGACGAACTCCTGCAAGACCGTTTCGACAAACACCTGGCCCTACTCCAAGAACTGGCCGAAAAGGAAATAGAGCGTAACGCCCATAACGGCCATCTCCAATATCTAGGGGAACATTACGCCACCCACTTTAAAAACGTCCAAGAACTCTGGGAACGGTACGATCGCGACTTGATCGAAGCCTTCAAACAATTCCAAGACTCCGGCAACCTCGAAATAATCACCTGCGGCGCAACCCACGGCTACTTCCCCTTGATGAAAATGTATCCAGAAGCAGTCTGGGCTCAAGTCAAAGTAGCTTGCGAGCATTACGAGCAAAACTTCGGGCGCCCGCCGAGAGGAATGTGGGTTCCCGAATGTGCCTATTATGAAGGTCTGGAGCGAATCATGGCCGATGCCGGCATCCGGTATTTCTTAAGCGACGGCCACGGCCTTCTCTACGGTCGCCCCCGTCCCCGTTTTGGCACCTATGCCCCCGTATTCACCCCAACCGGAGTGGCAGTATTTGCCAGAGACCAGGAATCTTCTCAACAGGTTTGGTCTTCGGAATTGGGATATCCAGGAGACCCAGAATATCGAGAATTTTATAAAGACTTAGGCTGGGAAGCAGAATACGAATACATTAAGCCTTATGTAATGCCCGACGGCAAGCGCAAGAATACCGGCATCAAATACCACAAAATTACCGGTCGCGGCTTGGGTTTGGGGGAAAAACAACTCTACGATCCTTATTGGGCGAGGGAAAAAACCGCAGAACACGCCAGCAATTTTATCTTTAATAGAGAACGGCAAATAGAGCATCTCTATTATCTAATGGATCGACCGCCCATCGTAGTTTCTCCCTACGATGCAGAATTGTTCGGTCATTGGTGGTACGAGGGACCGTGGTTTTTAGATTACGTCTTCCGCAAGACCTGGTACGACCAAGGAACTTATGAGATGATTCATTTGGCAGATTATTTAGTCAAATATCCCGAACAGCAAGTCTCTCTCCCCGCCCAGTCTAGCTGGGGATATAAAGGCTTCCACGAATATTGGCTCAACCAAAGCAATTCTTGGGTTTATCCTCATTTACATAAAGCTGCGGAACGGACCATAGACTTGGCCAAACTAGAGCCGGCAGACGAGTTGCACGAACGGGCCTTGAATCAAGCGGCCCGAGAGTTGCTCTTGGCTCAGTCTTCAGATTGGGCTTTTATTATGAGTTCTGGGACCATGGCTCCTTATGCGGTGCGGCGAACTAAGTCT
>CALKCV010000058.1 GCA_938083405.1 uncultured Microcoleaceae cyanobacterium
TCTGCATTTGAGCTTATTCTGACCTCGAACCAATTACTGGGATAAGGAAACTGGTAGCCGTAACGTTCGTTGCTATAGACCTTCAAGCTATTCGACTCCATAGAAGTAGTCGAACTGCAACTCGAAAGCACCACTCCTATAGTTAATCCAATAATCAGTTTCCGCAGATTATTCTTCATTATTATTCGATCGCTTAATAATTCATGGTTCCTCCCTAAACACTCTTTCTCAGCATAATTTGGTATCCGAGGGCCGGGGGCAAAAGTATTAAGTACAGCTACCAGTTTTAGTATTACTTTTAGTATGAAACTTCTACTGCCCACCTGTTAGGGCTTTTATGCGTAAATCTTGGCCATAATTAACAGTTTCAGATGGCCTTTTGGCTGTTTATTGCTCGAAACTTTTGAATTAAGACAGAGCCTACATTTTTAGGCCATGACTATTGAAAGTCTCGCTACACAATAAATTCAGCAGATTAAGAGCCCCAGTCAATTTCTGAATATGTAAAGAAATGTTACAATATAGGCGTTAAAGCGGTTTAACATCTTGACATTTCCAAATTTAATAGCTAAGGTAGGATACATACCCGGGTAAACAAGTTGACTGTCATATGCAAGACAAGCAAAAAGTTACGCTATATCTTCCACCAGAACTGCATCGCCAGCTAAAGATAAAAGCAGCAGTAGGCGGGGAACCGATGTCATCAATTGCGCAAAGGGCCATCGTATTTTATTTAGATAACCCAGAAGTAGTTGACGAAATTGGATCGCCTTACGGACAGGCCCACCGGGTATATAATTGTCCAGAATGTACGAGCTCGCTCTTTATGAACGAAGGAGAACTGGTATCTTTAAAAAATCAACCCGGCATCATAGCAGACGCAGAGAATCTGCCAAGGTCGCGGGTAGAGATAAATTCCAGTACGGACCGACAGGGAGAAGAAGAATTAGTTCCCTGCTAAAACCGGCCAATCAAATCTCGCGCTCAGGTCTTAGGAGCATTAGTGCTGTCCCAATATAGGGTGGGCTGCACCCAAAGTTACATCTGTTTTCTAGTTGGGGCAGGCCCCCTAAATTGAAACGTTACTGAAACGTTGCCCGGATTTGCCGGGATTGTTTAAGTATTGCGCAGCACAAAGCTATCCTACTAAAGAGTTATCCTCAGCAGCAATACTAGGGGCAAAAAACTTAGGGCAAAAAAAGGCAGCCAAATCGCCAAAGAGCAAGTCGTTCGTGGGAGCAAAAAAAGCAATCCGAACGGATAAACTAAAAAGATTGCATCGTGTCTATTGGATCGAGGAAAATGAAAGAAGAACTTAGTATTCTAATCCAAGCTCAATATCCTCTGATCTACCTGCTAACGCCCGAGGAAGATAGGTCCGAGCAAGCAATTGCAGCAATAGCTCAGGCCAAGCCCCAGCGGAAAGTATTTGTGTGGACAGTGACTCGCGGGATAGTAGAGTACGGTCAAGGCAGGCAAGCAACCCAACATAACACAGTCTCACCAGAGGCAGCCATAGAATGGGTAATAAGGCAGCGAGATCCTAACAGCAATGCAGCCATCTATATATTTAAGGATCTACATCCTTTTATAGATTCGCCGCCAGTAACAAGGTGGTTAAGAGACGCGATCGCCTCATTCAAAGGGACAAACAAAACCATAATCTTGATGTCCCCAGTGCAGAATGTCCCGATAGAACTAGAAAAAGAAGTAGTAGTTCTGGACTACCCCCTGCCAGACATGAAAGAGCTCGATAGAGTCTTGTCGCGACAGTTAGAGCCTACTCGAAGCCGTCGCATAACCACAGAAACCAGGGAAAAATTGCTAAAAGCAGCCTTGGGCCTGACCAAAGACGAAGCACAAAAAGTCTATCGCAAAGCCTACGTCACAGCAGGACGCCTAACAGAAGAAGAAGTTGACATAGTTCTCTCAGAGAAAAAACAGCTTATTCGGCGCAATGGCATCCTCGAATACATAGAAGAAGACGAAACCATCGAAGCCGTGGGAGGGTTAGAAGAGCTAAAACGCTGGCTGAAACAGCGATCGAATGCTTTTACAGAAAGAGCCAGAGAATACGGCCTGCCCCAACCGAAAGGGATGTTAATCCTGGGAGTACCGGGTTGCGGTAAATCCCTGATAGCCAAAACCACATCTCGTTTGTGGGGACTGCCCATAATAAGGTTGGACATGGGTCGAGTTTACGACGGTTCAATGGTAGGGCGATCGGAAGCTAACCTGCGCAACGCGCTAAAAACTGCCGAATCAATTTCACCAACAATCCTCTTTATAGACGAGTTGGATAAAGCTTTTGCCGGAGGTACCGGATCTGCAGACTCGGACGGAGGCACCTCAAGCCGAATATTTGGTTCGTTCCTCACTTGGATGCAAGAGAAAAACTCTCCAGTATTTGTCATGGCAACTGCCAACCGGGTAGAACGTTTGCCAGGGGAATTTCTTAGAAAAGGTCGCTTTGACGAAATTTTCTTCGTCGATTTGCCAGACAAAGAAGAACGCAAAGATATTTTCAAAATTCACTTGCTCAAAAGACGCCGGGAAGTCGATCGCTTCGATTTAGATGGACTTTCAATTGTATCCGAAGGCTTCTCTGGAGCCGAAATAGAGCAAGCAATTATCGCTGCAATGTATGAAGCGTTTGCTCAAGATAGAGAATTTACGCAGCTAGATATAATTGCCGCCATTAAATCCACACAGCCGCTGTCCAAGACCATGACAGAACAGGTCAGTGCCTTGCGAAATTGGGCACAACAGCGAGCGCGGCCTGCTGCAGCTTCAGTCGCCGAGTATCAAAGACTGGAGTCCTAAAAGCTTTCTCCTGGTCCAAACAGGAGCAAAGGCTAGCCATTAAGCTAGCAGTTTCCCAGAAAACAAAAAGCCGTCAGCTTATCAAAGCAGCCATTAAGGCTAGCGGCTAGAATCAAAAAAACCGTTGTTGTTAAACATATTGAATCCACTAGGAGGATACCAATGTCTCATTTCAGCACTCTGCGTACCAAGATCTCCGAAGCCGAAATCCTGAAAGCTTCTTTGCGCGATTTGGGAATCTCTGTAAAAACTAATGCCGACGTTCGCGGCTATAACGGCCAGCGCGTTCGTGCAGACTTAGTTGCAGTTCTCGAAGGCGAGTACGATCTCGGTTGGTCTTGCAACAGCGATGGTACTTATGACCTGATCGCTGACCTCTGGGGCGTTGCGAAAAAGCACAATCAGACCGAACTGATCAACTCCATCAACCAGAAGTACGCAGTCAACAAAACTCTAGCCGCAGTTAAGCAGCGCGGCCTGCAAAACGCCAACGTTAAGCTAGTAGTTCAAAAGTAATTTAGCTGCGCGTTCCCAAGCTCGCGGGTTAACCACACTCGGGTTAACCCGTTTTTTTATTGGAAAATATGCCATAAGGCAAAAAAATTTAAGAAACTATTCTGACATCTTGCCTTTTTAAACAGGCGCAAACATCAAACTAAGTGGTAAGATAAACTAAATTATAGGCAAACAGCAACAGGGACATGGCTAAAAAACGCCAAATCCAATAAATGTAAGACACGACCGAAGAAAAATTCACGAAGAAAAATTCAGTTTCCTATTTATTATGGTGTTTTTTACGGCTGCTGGCCTAAAAAATCCTATTTTAGAGAGGGTTTTAGATCGCAGTC
>CALKCV010000059.1 GCA_938083405.1 uncultured Microcoleaceae cyanobacterium
TATCTGCACCTCGCCCGCAGCCAATAGCAAAGCCAAGCCCTCTCTGGTTACGATCGCTGTAATTGACAAATAGCTTTTAGCACTTGTAATAACAGAATAGAACCCTCCGTTTCTATGAAACTAATAGTCGGCATTAATTGATAAGTGAAAGGTTCTCCCGATCGCAAATAAACAAACTGGTACAGTTCTCCATTAGTTACCAATCCCCAAACCGCTTTTTGATGCTGTAAATTGTTATAAGCATAAGTTAGTAACTGCGGCAAACCGGCCCGAGGCGCAACCCAACTATTTTTAGTCTCTATTATCAACGTCCAGAAGGGATTCTCTGGGGCAATCTCTTCTCCTTTATTCACCGCTAAAATGTCAAACCTTCCGCTTATAGTCGTCTCCTCATCTTCAATAACTATCTCCGCAATATTTTGCTCCAAACTCATCTTCAGAGGATGACGATAAAAACCCGCCAATCGCATTAAAGGAAAAGTAGTTAAAGCTTTTACCAATCCTTCCGTAACTTTTTCCGTCAAGAGATATTCCTGAAAGTCGTTTTTAATTTGCTTAATTTCTTCCGTTTCTAACTCCGCCAGCGGTTCTAAAGATAGTAAATCTGCAAAATAAATATCTTTTGGTTCCAGTTGATAATTTAATAGTTCGCGAACCTGAAGGACAGACATTTTTTCTGCATTAATAGTAGTCATGGCCGTTAACTTCCGTAGGGTGTAGTTGTTAATTAAAATTGTAGCATTAGTCTTAAAACACTAACAGGCACTCTTAAATAACTTGCCTGTTCTACGGGAAATAATTATTAATTTCTAATTTCCAATTCTAATTCCCTCGTTTATGGTTTATAATATTCTGGCTGTTTTATTAACTTAAGCCCTCGTGTCTCGAACCAGCACATATCTAGCTAGCTATTACCGATCGCGAATTAGGTCATGCCCCCTGGGCATCGTCCGCAGTCCACCGCATCCTGCAGCTTAGTCCCGATGTTTTACGATCTTTTATAATGCTAACAACGACCATACGTTGGTTGTTAAGTAGTTAAGTCGGCAGAAATTAAACAAAAATTTTTTCGCGGACGAGGTCTGTATTAACGTCTCCCCGCCATTGGGACGACCCGAGTCCAGTAATTATTAATTATTAATTATTAATTATTAATTACTGCGATGCACCCCAGCAATCTCCCTTTTGGGAACCTTGGCAGTTGGAACCTTGGCAGTTGCAACCTTGGCACTCGCGCTACCCGCTCCCATGGATCTCGACTTTCTCTTTAGATAATGCAAAACCCAATTAAAGATAAATAGTATGGATCCAATTGTAGTAAAAAACCTGATTTTGGTTGTAACTGAGATAGTTATAATCTTCTCTATTTTTTCCGTAGCTAGCTTGCTCGTCCATTTCCTTTTCGAGCCCTTAATGAAACTGCCTGTCCTCAAGCGGTGGCAAAAAAATGCTGAGGATGTAGAGCAAAATCTTAAAATAATCTTGCGCTGTGCCCGCGCATTTCTATGTTTTGTCGTAGCCTTGGTTAATGCGTGGTTGGTGTATTCAGGCAAAGAAGATCTTCAGGAATACACTTTTACCTTAATTAAAAGCATCCCCCCAGAATTCTGGCGAGCCTTAGTGCTAGGAATAGTCAAAACCACGCTCTTGCTGTGCCTGGTTAGTTTTACGCTTCCTTACTTACACCGTCTGTTGGATATGGCAAGCGATCGCGTTCAAAACATGGACGAAATTAAAGCCAACGACGAAAGCATCGCAGACTTATTCGACTACTTCAAAAGCAACTTCACCAAAATTATCTGGTTCTTCACCATGGCTATGTGCAGCCAGTTTCTGAAATTACCAGAAATAATTGCCGAATATCTCTACATTGGTTGCAAGATTTATCTAATATTTGTTGCCGGGAAGATCGCGCTTCAAATTAAGACCGTCCTCGTTGACACCTTAGATGGTCTCTCGCATAAATACTCCAGCCCTAAAAACATACTGCGATTTTACGATCGCCTCAGACATCTAGTACCCTTAACCAGGAAATGTCTGGAGTTTGTCATCTATATAGTAACGGCAAGTTTGGCAGTTCGTCAAATTGAATACATCGCCGGTTTTGCGGAATACGCACCTCAAGCTCTTTCTATCTTGGGCATTTTCTTTGCCAGTCGCGTCTTTGAAGAAGTAGTTAACCTCTTTCTTGAGGAGATGATGCTCGCCGACCAGGATAAAATCGACATACTCGACCAACAAAGACGGCTCACCATGCTGCCGCTACTAAAGAGCTTTGTGAAATACTTTGTCTATTTCACTGCTGCGATCTTCATTCTCAATACTGTTGGCATAGATCCTACCCCCATACTTGCTGGTGCGGGGATCCTGGGTTTGGCCATTGGCATGGGAGCTCAAACCCTGTTGCAAGATATGGTGGCAGGAATGTTTGTTCTCTTTGAAAACTATTATTTGGTGGGAGATTTTGTAGAAATTAACGACATCCGGGGATTCGTCACGGCGATCGAACTCAGAACCACCCGCCTCACTTTTAAGGAGAGAAATTACATCATCCCTAACGGCGAAATCAGGAATATTATCAACTATTCCAAGGAGTACAGTTCGGCAACGGTGGAAATCGGCGTTGCTTACACGTCCGATCTTAATGTTGTCTATAAAGTCTTAGAGAAGTTGGCTTTATATTTCAAAGATACTTACGAAGAAGTCATAGAGCCAACTCAGATTAAAGGAGTCAATGAATTTGGCGAGTATCAAATTCTAATCAAAACCTCCACTAAGGTCAAACCTGGAACTCAGCGAAAGATGGAGCGTATTTTCCGCAAGACGATTAAGGAAGTCTTCGAGCGCAAGGGAATAGAAATGCCATATATAAATCCCGAGGATTTATAAGTAATTAATAATTAATAATTAATAATTAATAATTAATAATTACTAGATTATTGAGGTCTGAGTGCTGAATTAACCAAGAGTAGGGGGGATAATTAAGAAACCGGGTTTTTTGCCAAAACCCGGTTTCTGGTCCGCACCAAGATATCAATCTCCGCTTGCTATAGCCGCCTTTTGAAGCCAATAATTCCCAATTTTTCAATTATAGTTTATAATGTTCTCGTTGTTTTATTAATTTAACCAATCGTGTCTCGACCCACCATATATGTCGCTATTACCAATCACGGATTCGGCCATGCGGTGCGGGCATCGTCCGTAGTCCATCGCATCCAGCAGCTTTGTCCCGATGTTTTAATAATCATGGTAACAACGGCCCCGCGTTGGTTGTTAGAATCTTACATCGACGGCGATTTTATTGCGCGCCAGCGGGCTTTTGATGTGGGAGTAATTCAAGCGGATAGTTTGACGATGGATAAGGAGACAACTTTGGCAAAATTGAATGAAATTCGCGCTAAAGAAAATTCTCTTATTGCTAGCGAAGTTAATTTTATTCGTCAAAATCAGGTCGATTTAGTATTAGCTGATATTCCGCCTTTGGCTGCGAAAATTGCTAAAAGTGCCGGGGTTCCTTGTTGGATGTTGAGTAATTTTGGTTGGGATTTTATTTATAAACCTTGGGGGGGCGATTTTGTGGAAATTGCGGATTGGATTTCTGGATGTTTCGGGGAATGCGATCGCCTATTTCGCCTGCCCCTACACGAGGAAATGACCGCTTTTCCTAATATAGAAGATGTGGGTTTAACTGGAGGCACTCCTCGCTACGAAGAAGAACTACTTAAAGAACGTTTCGGCATCAAAAGTCCGCCGGAAAAAACTGTTTTACTAACCTTCGGGGGTTTGGGTTTAGATAAATTGCCTTATCAAAATTTGGAGCTATTTCCCGATTGGGAATTCATTACTTTCGACACCAACGCCCCGGAACTCCCTAACTTAATTAATGTCAAAAACCAACCTCAATTTATCAGCAATAACTCATCCTTTGCTAAACGAATACGCCCGGTAGATTTCATGCCAATTTGCGGCAGAATAGTCTCCAAACCAGGTTACAGCACTTTTGCCGAAGCTTTGCGTTTAGAAACTCCTGTTGTTTCTGTATCGAGGGAGGGTTTTGCGGAATCTGCCCTTTTACTCGAAGGCATTCAAGATTGCAGCTACCATCAAATTATTACCCCGGCGGAATTTTTTGAAGGCGACTGGGAGTTTCTCAGAAAACCCCTAACGCCCCCGCGAACATCCCAGAAATTAGATAAAAATGGCGGGGAGGCGATCGCCCGGGCCGTGGTAGAATATTTGGGTGGTTCGGGGTTATGAAATTAATTAGGCGGAGTACGGGCAAGATGCCTACGAGGGAGGGAGGATAATAGGCAGGATGCCTGTTCTACGAGGGAGGGAGGATAACAGGCGAGACGCTACGAGGGAGGATAACAGGCGAGACGCTACGAGGGAGGATAACAGGCAGGATGCCTGTTCTACGAGGGAGGGAGGATAACAGGCAGGATGCTACGAGGGAGGGAGGATAACAGGCAGGATGCCTGTTCTACGTTCATTCCTAACTAACCACTGACAACTAACCACTAACAACTAATAACATGACTTACTATCAAGAAACGATCGAGATTAAAACTAACCCTAAAAATTTCCACAAAATTACTCGCGACGTGCAAGAGGTTGTCGCTAAGTCTGGCATTAAAACCGGTCTTTGCAATCTATTTTTGCGCCATACTTCTGCCAGTTTAATTATCCAAGAAAACGCCGATCCAGATGTTTTGGTCGATTTAGAAAACTTCTTATCGAAACTGGTTCCAGAAGGTTATAATTACGTTCACAGTACGGAGGGCCCCGACGATATGCCAGCCCATATCCGCAGCGTTTTAACTCATACTTCCGAACAAATTCCTATTTCTGGGGGCAGGTTGGTGTTAGGAACTTGGCAGGGAATTTACCTTTGGGAACATCGCCGCTTTAGTCATAATCGCGAGTTATTTATTCACCTCAGCGGCGAATAGTTAACAATTAATAATTAATAATTAATAATTAATAATTGTTGAATTTGGCAGAAAGCCTAGCTTGTAGTAATCGCTAAAGCGATTTATAAATCTCAATCGCTTTAGCTATTACTACGAACTACTATATGAATCGCGCTTTGCGATTACTACGAACTACTACGGAAAAAGTCCTAAAGGAACTTACTTTAACGGAACAACTGGCAGGGTAATCACAAACTCGGTTCCTTTGCCTAATTCTGAAGAGCAAGTTAAATCCCCTCCATGTTCTCCTGCGATAATTTGATAGCTGGTAGAAAGTCCCAAACCCGTTCCTTTGCCCACCGGTTTGGTCGTAAAAAACGGGTCGAATATTTTAACTCGGGTTTCTTCATTCATTCCCTCTCCATTGTCGTTTATCGTAATTTTTACCATTTGCTCTTCCTTACTTTCAGTGATAATTGTAATGGTGGGACGCTTCGATGGTGGATATTCCC
>CALKCV010000060.1 GCA_938083405.1 uncultured Microcoleaceae cyanobacterium
TAGTAAGTTATTCAAGGCAGAGTTATCCTCTAGTAACTCGCTTTTTGCTCGGTTTTGGAGCGTTTTTAGGCTTTTTTCATAGCTTTTTATTGCGGTTATTAAGCTATTTCTCTCATAATGCTGCCCGCCGATAAGAAATTCTAAATCTGCTTTTTGCGACAGAGATAACTCTGCTTTATTACTCTCCAATTCGGCGATCGCTGCTTCTAATTCTGCTTTTTTCTCGCCGATAATTTCCGAGAGGGGTTGAAACTTATTGACGCTAAGATTAAAAACATTAGCAAATACTAGATCCGCACAATGCTGTAGCAATTCAATTGACGAATTCAGATTAGATATCCCGGTATTTTTTGGTCTATTTGTATTTGTCATGGCACAAACTTTTCAGCTTTTTGTCTAGGATTTATTAAAATTAGCACCCTAAAATCCCTAGGAGTTAAGCCACCAAGGTAACTATCTCTAATAGGACTGACGCACTCGTAACCTATTTCTGTCATTCTCGACGAGAGAGCAATCTCTTGCCTTATATTTGCGTCGCGGCTCCTGAAGTCTTGTCTAATTAAATTATGACAGAATACAGTCATCTACCAATATACTCAACACTTTTTATCGTTAACCAATGACTGCTACCGCTTTCTTACCTAAAACTTGGACTTGGCAAGGTTGGCCTATTTCCTATCAAGCCCTCGGAGATAAAGGGCCTGCCGTTGTTTTCGTACATGGTTTTGGTGCCTCCTGGGGACACTGGCGCCAAAATCTGCCCGCCTTAGCTACCCACTGTCGCTGTTATGCCATTGACTTAATTGGCTTTGGGGCCTCCGCTAAACCTGCCCCCAACGCAGAAATTGCCTACACCTTCGACACTTGGGGCCAACAAATCGCCGATTTTTGTCGAGAAATCGTGGGAGAAGAGGCTTTTTTAGTCGGTAATTCTATTGGCTGTATTGTAGCGATGCAGGCTGCTGTAGATAATCCCGACATCGCTTTGGGAGTAGTTATTATTAATTGCTCTCTGCGGTTGCTCCACGATACCAAGCGAGCTACTCTCCCTTGGTATCGTCAATATGGCGCTGCAATAGCACAAAAGGTGCTTAATGTCAAGATAGTCAGTCAGTTATTTTTTAAACAGTTAGCCACCCGATCCACGGTCCGCAAAATTCTCTTGCAAGCTTACAAACGTCCTTCGGCGGTTACTGAAGAGTTAATCGATATTATTTTGAAACCTGCCAGCGATCGGGGCGCGTTAGAAGTCTTTCTTGCCTTTACCAGCTATTCGGGGGGCCCTCTTGCAGAAGATTTATTGCCCCAGTTAACCTCTCCGGTTCTGATTTTATGGGGGACGGAGGATCCTTGGGAACCTATTGAAATGGGACGGGACTTTGCCAAGTTTGAATGCGTCGATAAGTTTATTCCCCTCGAAGGCCTCGGCCATTGCCCCCACGACGAAGCCCCTGAAATAGTTAATCCTATTTTATCGGAATGGATAACGCTTAATTGTTAGTTGTTAGTTGTTAGTTGTTAGTAGAACAGGCATCCTGCCTGTTATCCGCTTAATTATTAATTATTAATTGTTAATTATTAATTGTTAATTGTTAATTGAGCTATGGGTTCCCAACTGACGACATCTTTTAATAAAGCTTGATACCCTCTAACATTAGGATGAAGACCGTCGGGGCACAAGCGCGTTCGCCCCCAATCTTCTCCTCTTTCTAACCACATATTAAAAATATCCAAATAAGGTACTTTCCTCTGTTCGCAAGCCTTTTTTGTTGCTTCTTTGTAGCGATGTTGCTCGGCGTGGCTGTAATAAAAACAATCTAAAAATGGCATTTTACTTTCATCTACTGGCACCATACCCACAAAAATTACCGGGCAAAGTTCCAACGCTTCATCCAACAATTGAGCCATGTTTAGTTGAAACTCATCAAATTCTGTATATTGCTTTCCATTGGGGCGTCCGAGTCTGGCTGAATCGTTCACTCCCACCGATAAAATAATCGAATCTGGATAGCGATTTCTTAGTTCGCCGCGATGGCGAAACTCTTGTTCCAATCGTTCTTTTACCTGAATTACTCCGTTTCCCCGAATGCCCAAATTATAAAGCGCGTGACCGGGACAATTTGGATGCATCCACTGACGCCGCAGTTGCTCGACCCACCCTCCTCCTACTGGGTCCCCAAATCCATAAACCAGACTGTCCCCCAGAGCGATTATCCTTTGAGGTTGGCATTTGTTTTGACTAACCGAGGCCGAATTACGAGCTGAAATTTGTGGCATAGAGCGACGACTTCCACTGTAGCTTTAGACTTTAAACTGAGAGCCTGAATCTAGTCCATCTCGGGATGTCCCTTCGATAAGAACTTTTGTTGAGATTCTGGGCGTTGGTTCTCAAGTTTAATTATATCAAGCTAATGTCTTAACAAAATGTTACTAACAAACACAATCCTAGTTTTTATGCACGACATCGCCTGTTTTGATAGATTTATTAAACCTAAGTCAAGTTTTGGTTAAGGTTAGCTCGTGAATTAATTTGGTATAGTTAATAACATTTCTTAGCAAATCTTATAAGAGCGATCGCTCCTACTTAAATCGGTCCCATTTTTTTCGCTCTGAAATTACCCCGGTCCACCTTCCCCTAA
>CALKCV010000061.1 GCA_938083405.1 uncultured Microcoleaceae cyanobacterium
CGCTTTCATCGGTCCTTCTGGTTGCGGGAAAAGTACCGTATTGCGCTGCTTTAATCGTCTCAACGATTTAATTAGTAGTTTTCGCATGGAAGGTCGCATATTTTATCACGGCCAAAACCTCTACGATCCAAATATCGACCCAGTAGCGGTAAGGCGGCGTATTGGCATGGTATTCCAAAAGCCAAATCCTTTCCCAAAATCAATTTATGACAATATCGCTTACGGAGTCAGAATTAATAAACTGGCAAAAAATAAACACGAATTGGATGAAATAGTCGAGCGATCGCTCAGGCAGGCCGTCCTCTGGGATGAGGTAAAAGACAAATTAGGTCAAAACGGTTTTGCCTTATCTGGCGGTCAGCAGCAGCGTTTGTGTATTGCCCGAGCGATCGCGGTTAATCCCGAGGTGGTGTTGATGGACGAACCCTGTGCCTCTCTCGACCCGATCTCTACCCTCAAGGTGGAAGAGTTGATCGACGATCTCAAGCAAAATTATAGCATTGTCATCGTCACCCACAATATGCAGCAAGCTTCCCGGGTTGCCGATATGACAGCCTTTTTTAATGCTAAAGCGGAAGAAGGCGGCAAGCGTTTCGGTTATTTGGTCGAGTACGACGAAACTCAGAATATTTTCCAAAATCCACAGCAAGAAGCAACCCAGCAATATGTTAGCGGTCGTTTTGGCTAATTAATAATTAATAATTAATAATTAATAATTAATAATTGGGTTTTTGGCTGCGGATGAAGGTGGTCCTTTCAAACCTTCATCCTGTTTGTTAATTATTAATTATTAATTGAAGCTGATATTTTTTGTCCGATTTGTGGTTCGGTACCGGCTAACAATCGCTCGATATTAGTGCGATGACGCCAAATCACAAATATTCCGCCAGCGATCGCGAAGATTTCATAAGCCATCGGTTCTCCTGCGAAAAACATTAAGGCAGAAACAGCGATCGCTCCGGCAATAGAACTGAGAGAAACTATCCTGGATATGGCTAAAACTAGCCCAAAAATTCCCAAGGTTCCCAAACCAACTTGCCAAGAAATTGCTAATAAAATTCCCAAACTGGTAGCTACTGCTTTACCGCCTTTAAACCCGATCAAAATTGATTTACTATGACCGATCGCTGCTGCTAACCCGGCAAAAGCTACCATCCAAGGTAGGAGAGTAGGGGGGTGAAAGAAGCTAACAACATCGGAAGTTTCCGTCCCAGTGGCTAATTGTCGAACTGCATCGAGAGAATAGAGGTAGCGAACTAAGGCGATGGCTGAAACTCCTTTCAAGATATCAATAATTAAAACTACTAACGCGGGAAATTTGCCTATATTTCTCAAGACATTAGTAGCACCAGTGGAACCGGAACCTTTTTCGCGAATATCGATGCCGTAAAACAAGGAAGCGATCCAATAACCGGTGGGAATAGAACCGAGTAAATAAGCAATTATTAACAATCCAATATTGAAAAATAACCAGGCGATCGTCATTTTCTAACCTCATTGATAAGATTTTAAGTTTGTACTATATCAAATTACAGAAAAAGCGTCAAACAATTTAACCATTTCTGCCTGGTTATGCTGCAATAGCTTCGGGAGCATCCCAATTTTGAAGAAAACCAATAATTTACCGCTTTTTAGGAATGGTCCATGGTCCATGGGGAATAGGTCCGAGAGTCTTTTTACAAATATGGGATGCTCCCGTTAGCAATTCTATCCGATGGTAATAAAGGAATTCTTTCCCAGCGCAATACTACAATATCTGGAACAATTGATGCGCCACTAAAAGTGCAGCGCAACTCAGGAAAAGCACAAGCAATCTTTGCCGTTTCGGCTGTCTGGTTAATGACAGTGCAAAGTTTACCTTGTAATCTACTATATTCTCCTTGGGGCATGGGTTTTTGAATGATGTCTCCGTCAATGAATTCTGATGCTGGCTTAATTTCTGGAAGTTGGAGAAACCCTTCTAAAGCTAGCTTTGGTTCGGTTAGTGCAATCATGTCAGTTTTCTTTCAAGAGATCGCCAATAATTATATTGTAACTAAATTATGACGCTCTTTTGCGTCATTAATCTTTTTTAACATTCTCTAGGATTTGTATTAAAAAGATAGACTCTTGTCAAAAAAATCTAGTTATAATAATTTGACCGATTCTAAAACAAAATCGATCCAGGAAATGACAAAGTATGGTAGCATAAGAGGCGATCGCGCAGGAGTAAAATGTAAATTGCAAAAACAACTACTAATAGTCTTATTTATACTGGGCACTTTACTACTAAAACCGCAATTAGTTTCGGCAGGGGGATGGCGTCCGGTGCGAGGAAGCAAACCTTATGGTATTAGCGGTATCGCCCTAGTTCGCCAGCAAGAAGATTTCTCGTCCTTCCTCGTCGTCCACGACAACAAACTCCCAGACCAAGGACGAGTCGCATTGCTAAACGTGCGAGGATCCCAGCAACCCGAATATATTCCCTTAGAATGGCCGGCCAGCGTAGAAATGCCTTTCGACCTGGAGGGATTAACTGCCGTTCCCGGTATCGGGCAGCCAACTTTCATGGCAGCCAGCAGCAGCGGCAGAATTTATCACCTGCAACTCGATCGCAACAATTCCCTATCGGTTCTAAAAATCTTCGATTTGCCCAATATTGCTGCGGGCAGCAATTTAGAAAGCTTTGCCCTACAGGATATAGACGGACAACTCCTCGCAGTTTACGCTCACAGGGGGGCCGGGGCGGAACCGGGGGTTATTTATTGGGGGGTTTTAGACCTGGCTGCTTACCAACTTTCGGGGCAGGGTTCCATCGCCCTGGAAGTACCTTGGCCTGGCGGTCCGGTTCGTCACGTTTCCGACTTGAAGGTAGATACTGCAGGGGTTGTATTTGTTTCTTCTGCCAGCGACACCGAAGACGACGGACCGTTTCAGTCTGCTATCTATGTGGTGGGAGCGTTTCAAGGGGGCGCGAGCCAAATCCAATTTCGTCAAAATCTCTCTCTTACCTCTCTCTATCGCTTCGACTTCCGCAAAATAGAAGCATTGGAATTGCTACCCGGTGAAGTTGGGGGTTTAATCGTCGGTACCGATGACGAAAATATGGGCAGTTCTGTTTTCCTGAGTTGGTAGGGTATCTGGGTCCGCCCGATCGACCGCGATCGAGAGTGCAGTAAAAAAAACCTCAGCTATTACCACTTTATCCCTCATTTATCAACCCTCCAAAAGAGAGAATTAGGATCGTCCTTAAGGTTAATTCAAGATTTTTCTAGTCCATGTAAGCTATAGAAAAATTTATTTCAGGAAAATAAAAGACTATGGGCATAACTAACTTCTTCTCAAGACTCTTCGGCGGCGACGCCCCCGAAGAACCAGCTACAGACGAACAGGTAGAGCAGGTAGCGCAGGAACAATCCATCGCTCCCGAAAAGGTTGGCCCCACTGGAGAATACGACCAAAGCGGTGTGGCCAAGCGCGTCGCAATTGCTTTCGACCAAAATCCAGATACAGAAAACTTCGATAGGCTCTGGGTTGCTCAGACTGCTAGCACTGTAGTTCTCAAGGGAGAAGTTCCCACTCAGGACGATCTTAATATGTTGGTGGGGATTGCCTCTGCTGTCAAAGGTGCCACGGATGTCAACACCGACGAAGTCACTGTCGGCTAGCTTTTACATGGCCTAATTATTTTTGTAGCGGTTAAACTGGAAAGGCCCGTTTTAGAGGGCCTTTTTTAGTGCCCTTTTGCTGTCTTGGCCCCCTTAAACGTAAATTTTTGTTAACGTTTCTGAGAATTACTAAAAAAAACTGTAACAATGAATACATAAATAAAAAAACTGTTTGTTCGGGGACCGGCTAAAAACCGGACGCTGAATTTTAATTTTAATAAGGAGCGCCAAATATGAAACTGACATACCGAGGCACGAGTTACGAGTCCGACATTCCCAACATTGATGTCACCGAAGGGGAAATTGGCGGCAAGTATAGAGGTCAAAACTGGAAATATAATTATCCGAGGCATATCCCAATATCCGGGCCACCTCAGCATTTAAAATATCGCGGCGTAGCTTTTACTAAACCCGAAATTAATACAGCCCCAGCTCTGGCCATCGATTCTATGACAGAAAAAATTGGCAGACGCCAGCCCAAATTTGCCGAAAGTCCAACTACTAAAAAGAATATTGGCCCTATTCACCAGGCGAAGCTGTGCAGAATACTCGATCGCCGCAAGCAAGCCGCTCGCCTACAGGGCGATCGACAATTGTTAGAGCAATTAGAAAATGAATCCCAATATCTTGTTTGTTCCTAATTAGAGCCTCCTGCCAATGGAGCGCCTCTCAAGAATGCGGCGGAGATATTTACCCATAGCCCAGAAACCCGGTTTTTCCCAAAAACCGGGTTTTTTCATTAAATGGAGCAAAATGCCCGTTTCGTAAAAATTTGGCCTAGTTGGGAACTTTTTAAGATTTTTGTCAAATAATACCAATGATAAGTACCCGTGCCAAATTAATTGGACATACCAAACAGGCGAGACGCCTACGGGCAAATCTTTGTGTAAATATTTTTGCCTACCTACTAATAGAGCGATCGCCCTCCAAAAACACCGCGCTTTTGAGTACTTGTAATGAGTATGAGAGAGGCGCAATGAGTAAAGAAATATTAACTTGTAAAGCAGTATTAATAGGTTAAGGCCAACTCTATGCTAAAAAAAGCAACTAAGAGACTAAATTTGATTTAGTAAAACCATTAGTAATACCATTCAGTATTTAGGAGATACGAAATTGATCTACTCAACCTTACTAGCCACAACCGTTCCCCACACCCCCGAGTGGAGCCCTACGGTTGCTTTAGTAATGATTATCAGCAACATCATCGCCATTGCCTTCGCCAAATTCACGATGAAATATCCCAGCGTTGGTCCCATGCCACCTTCTCCCAATTTATTTGGTGGTTTTAGCGTGCCGACAATACTGGCAACTACCAGTTTCGGCCATGTCTTAGGGGCGGGCGCTATCTTAGGACTGGGATATTTGGGCGTTCTCTAGGTAGCTCGAAGCTAGCCCGGTTCTTTATAAGAACCTTTTCATAGGAGGGGGCGCGACG
>CALKCV010000062.1 GCA_938083405.1 uncultured Microcoleaceae cyanobacterium
TAAATCAAACAAATTCTCCCTTCGCAACCATAACAACTTTACCCCCCACAAAAACTTCTATTTCTCCGTATTGTTCCTCCGCTTTCAACAATAATAAAGAAGGGCGGTCTATTTCATAACCCTGTTCCACCTTTATTTCAATTTTCTCCTTACCAAAATAGCCATACTCCACCAAATATCCAGCCAAACAACCATTAGCGCTGCCCGTAGCCGGGTCTTCAACAATTCCCAAAGCTGGAGCAAACATTCGCACGCTCAAATCATTGCCGCTGTTGTAGGTTTCCGGGCAAAAAATTAAAATTTCATTAGCATCTTTCCCCTCAATAAAATCCCAATACTTATCTAAATTTACCTTGCTTTTTTTCAACGCTTCGTGACTTTTTAACGGCACGATAACAAACGGAATTCCCGTCGAAACCTCTTGAATGGGGAACCTAGAATCTATATCCGCTACTTCGATATTTAACACCGCAGCCAAAGTTTCGGCATCGTATTTTTGATGAAAAGTCGGGGCATTTTGCTTCATCCATAAAACCTCCTCCAAACCTTCCATCGTTTCCCAGGTAACGGGAATTGGCCCCACTCCCAGATTTAAAATTACTCGTTCCACCGAATTTTTAATAATCTCTTTCTGGATGATGTAGGCAGTGCCTAAAGTTGGATGTCCGGCAAAAGGCAACTCTTTTTTCGGCGTAAAGATTCGCACGTCATAACCGCCATCTCGCGGTTCGTCCGAGATAATAAAAGTAGTTTCCGAGTAGTTCGTTTCTCGGGCAATTTGTAACATTTCATCTGAGGAGAGATTGGCAACAGCTTCCCCAGAAAAAACGGCTAATTGATTGCCGGCATATTTAGTTTCAGCAAAAACATCTACGATGTAAAAATTCATAATTTGCTTGAGTTAACAGCACCAACGAGTATAGCATAATGGCTCCAAGGTAGCCAGCCCTGGAAAATCTTAAGCAGTCGTGCATGCGGAATTCAAACAAAAATTTTCGCTCGGACCGCGCAATTATTAACGCTTATTCGCCACCCAAACGACCAAGGTCCGACAATTATTAATTATTAATTATTAATTATTAATTACTGAAAAACCTTCAATCCATCCTCGTTGAACGAATACAGGCAACAAAGAAACCACATCAACCGACGGTTCGATCGCCCCCAAATTAGCGCAAATTACCTCAAACATACTTCCAGATTTAAACGCTTTTAATAGTTCCCACTCTGCATCGTTTGGTAAGTCGATTCTCAGATCGTAATTTTGTCGCCAGAGGAAGATTTTTACCCCACCTTCATCCAAGCTTACTATCTCATCTCCTTGATAATCCGGTTGATTAATTTCCCAGATGCGATGGATGGGATAAACCGACTCTAACAACACGCTATTTTTAGGTAAATGAAATACTAACTCTCCCCATTTTTCCTGGGGCACTTTCCCCAACGCTGTCACATCTAACTCGGTAGTATCTTCGCCGTTAAAAACGCGATTCCAGTGCCATTCCAAAAGAGCGATGTCTGGTAAATAAGGCAACTGCGCTACTGGGGGGAAGCTGGCGAGAAATTCTGGAAATTGTTCCCCATAATCTCCTAAATCTGGGGAAGTGGAAGGGAACTTTTTAATATAAGCTACTGCCGTGGCGTCGAAAAATTTCTCTCCCACCAACCGACAGCAAACGGGATAAATAGAAGTTAAAGTGCGAGTCAATTTGCCGACGACGCTGCCGCGATAAATCTCTAAAGCGCGATCGCCACTCAAACTCTGGGGCCCTTTAATATGTTTGCCTAACTCTTGGATGCAGTCAGGGTCTTTTTCCCGGACGGCACGGTAAAATAGTTGTTGTAGAGCTATAGTTTCCATTCAATTAACAATCAACAATTAACAATTAACAATTAACAATTAACAATTAACAATTATTAATTACGTTGTAAGTAGTTCGGCATGCAGAATGTTCGTTCAAAAAAAATCTTCAGTTCCGGGGCCTGTATTTACGGTAAATCGCCACCCTGACGAAACGTCCAACAATTATTAATTATTAATTATTAATTATTAATTACTTAAAATCTCTTCTGCTTTATTTGCCTCTGCCACCAACACTTCAAAGGCAGGAATATCCGTATCCCATTCTATTAAAGTCGGAACTGGACCGAAACGAGCGATCGCCTCTCGATACAACTCCCAGACTGGGGGATGGACGGGATAACCGTGGGTATCGAAGAGATAGTCTTCTTTTTCTTCGTAACCGGCCAAATGAATCTCTTTAACTCTGTCTGGGGAGATGGCATCCAAATATTGAAGCGCATCGAACCCGTGATTGGTCGCGCTGACATAGACATTATTAACATCCAGCAACAGATAACAGTCAGCTTTTTCTGCCACTTCCCGAATAAACTCCCACTCCGTCATGGTGGAGTCCGTGAAAGTAATGTAGGGGGAGGGATTTTCGATTAAAATTCGGCAACCGAGGAAATCCTGTGCTTGTAGGATGCGTTTTGCCAGGCGATCGCTCTCTTTTTCCGTATAGAGTAGGGGCACCAAATCGTTGAGATAATGACCCCCAACAGAAATCGATGCCAGATGGTCGCTAATATGGGCCGGTTCCACACGTTCTGCCAAACGCTTCAGACGGGCCAAATATTCTAAATTCAAAGGGTCTGTCGAACCCAAAGACATTCCCACCCCGTGCAAAGTTACGGGATAGTCTTGGCGAACTCGTTCCAAATAATAAAGGGGCAAACCCCCGGGACTTAAATAATTATCCGATAAAACTTCAAACCAAGGCACTGCGGGCTTTTGGTTGAGAATATCTTGGTAGTGAGGGGGTCGCAAACCAATCCCGGCCCCTTGAATGGAAAGCGACGGCAACTGAGTTATCATTTTAAGTAATTAATAATTAATAAAAACGGGGCATACGCTTATGGACATAAAGACTTGCGATCGCGGACCCAGAAACCCGGTTTTTTTTAGAAACCGGGTTTCGTGAGTTTCGGCAACGATCTACGGATTGCTATCTTATTTAAGAGTTGCACCGACAATTTTGTTGCAAGTGCCTGTAGGAAGGTACATCCACTCTTCAGGATCGCCGTCAACTTTTGACATACCAGCGCAGTCGTGTCCGTTGGCGCCGCAGTCGTTCATGCCTGCTTTAACAATACCGGCACATTTTTCCATGCCTTCTTTCTCAGCAAGGGCTTGTTGGTTGACAACAGAGGCGATGCCCACGGTTAAAACTCCAGTTAAGGCGGTGGCGACTAATGCTTGGGTAGTTTTGATGGTTTTGCTGTTATTCATGGGAGACATTCCTGGTAATTTGTAGGTTCGATTATCATTGTTTTGTATTTCTATGAAAAGCGTCTTTGAGCAGTCTTAGAACTGCCTGAGAAGTCGGTCAAAAAGTGATGAGTTAGGGTCGG
>CALKCV010000063.1 GCA_938083405.1 uncultured Microcoleaceae cyanobacterium
CTGCGCGAGACAGGTTGCAAGAAAATTTACTGATGTAAGTTAGTCTTTTCATACACTTTTCAATCGTTTTTTTATTAACAAATTTGTTTGGAAGCGATCGCTCCGGTGCATCTCAGAGAAAGCAAATCAACTTTTTTTGCCAACCTTCCAACTGACGTACTCCCAATACCAGATGCACCCCATCCCTACAGAATTATTAATTCCCATTCTCAATTGCTGGTTGTTAATCCGAAATCCCTCTTACAAACAGCAGAGTATGAGTATGAGTATGAGCATGAGTATGACTGCTAAGAAGCGATCGGCAGAAATTATGATATAATTAGGAATTCTAAAAAAACCCTTATTTTTATCCCCCTTTGAGACCCACCATGACTACAGCACCCCGTCGCTATCACGTTACCACTTTTGGCTGTCAAATGAACAAAGCCGACTCGGAACGGATGGCAGGTATCCTAGATGGCATGGGTTTAGTCTTCTGTGAAGACCCCAACGATGCCAACCTAATCCTTTATAATACTTGCAGCATTCGCGATAACGCGGAACACAAAGTCTATTCCTACCTCGGCAGACAAGCAAAACGCAAACACGAAGAACCAGATTTAACCCTCATAGTAGCCGGCTGCGTGGCGCAACAGGAAGGAGAAGCATTATTGCGGCGAGTGCCAGAACTAGACTTAGTTATGGGCCCGCAACACGCCAACCGCCTCCAAGATTTGCTCGAACAAGTCTTCGACGGTTCCCAAGTAGTAGCCACGGAAGCGATCCATATATCGGAAGATATAACTAAACCCCGTCGCGATAGCGAAATTACTGCTTGGGTTAACGTAATATACGGCTGTAACGAACGTTGCACTTATTGTGTAGTACCGAACACGCGAGGGGTGGAACAGTCCCGCACGCCGGAGGCCATTCTCGCGGAGATGGAAGAACTCGGACGGCAGGGTTATAAAGAAGTGACTCTGCTGGGGCAAAATATCGACGCCTACGGGCGAGACCTGCCGGGCAGCACCCCAGAAGGTCGCCATTTGCACACTTTTACCGATTTATTGTATCGAGTTAGCGATGTCGAAGGCATAGAACGGATTCGCTTTGCTACGAGTCACCCCCGGTATTTTACCGAACGCCTAATTCGCGCTTGTGCGGAGCTACCGAAAGTATGCGAGCATTTCCACATTCCTTTTCAGTCTGGGGATAACGATATTTTAAAAGCGATGGCTAGGGGATACACTCAAGAAAAATATCGTCGCATCATCGATAATATCAGAAAAATCATGCCCGATGCCTCCATTAGCGCCGATGCTATTGTCGGCTTTCCCGGGGAAACGGAGGAACAGTTCGAGAAAACTATGGAATTAGTCGAAGATATTGGCTTCGACCTCTTGAATACTGCCGCCTATTCTCCTCGCCCGGCGACTCCCGCCGCTTTAATGGCCGATCCAGTAAGCGAAGAAGTGAAGGCCGATCGCTTGCAGAGATTAAATCGTTTGGTAGGAGTGAAGGCAGAGGAGCGATCGCGACGCTATCTGGGTCGGAGCGAAGAAGTGTTAGTAGAAGACATCAACCCGAAAAACCCCGCCCAAGTCATGGGCAGGACTCGCGGCAACCGCCTGACTTTCTTGGATGGCAAGATAGACGAGTTGAAGGGTAAATTGGTCGAGGTGAAAATTACCGAAGTCCGACCGTTTAGTTTGACCGGGAATATGCTTTAATAAATCAGTGCGGTGTTTGAGACCCTTTGTCTCTTCTCCCGCCTTAACTAGCACCCTAGTAAAAACTATGAGCCAACCAATTCGCGTTCTCTTACAAACCACCATTCCTACGACAGAAGATGACTGGAGTATAGCTCGCTTTTCTTTATTAAGAGACTACCTCGCCGGACTCAAAGACGAAGAGGGTAACAACCTCTGCGAAGTAACGGCGCGCGATCGCACCTCTGACGCAGAAGGTAACGACCCGATTTTAAGCAATCTGGGAGATTTAGATTTTGACGAACTCTGGCTATTTGCCGTGGATGTAGGCGACGGTTTAACGGAAAAAGACCATGCCGGCATTCAGGCTTTCCACGAACGGGGCGGCGGTTTGATGGCAACTCGGGACCATCAAGATTTGGGTTCTTCTATCTGCAATCTTTGCGGAGTGGGCGCGGCACACTTTTTCCACAGCCAAAACCCCGACCCAGATGAATCTCGGCATAGCAACGATGACCTCGAAACAACATATATTCATTGGCCGAACTATCATTCTGGACGCAACGGCGACTGTCAAAAGATAACGCCTATCGCCCCCATCCACCCATTGTTGAAAAATCCCGCCGCCCCCAATGGAGCGATCGAATTTTTTCCCGCCCATCCCCACGAAGGAGGAGTGGGAGTCCCCCCAGGAGAGGAGTACGGGCGGGTAATTGCTAAGGGCCAAAGTTTGGTCAGCGATCGCGACTTTAACTTGGCCGTAGCTTTCGAGTGGCCGGAGGAAGCCGATGGCACTCAGTTAGGGCGGGGTTTGGCAGAATCAACTTTCCATCATTTCTGCGATTATAACTGGGATACAGATATGGGCTGTCCGACCTTTGTTGACGAGCCCCCGGGGGATACGATAAAAACACAACCTCGGGCCATGGAAGACGTTAAGGCTTACGTCCGCAACTTAGTTTTGTGGCTGGCTTCCCCTAAGTAATTAATAATTAATAATTAATAATTAATAATTACTGAGAACGCAAGCCCTTCGTAGCGATCGCTACGAAGGGCCATTAAAAATATTCAAGTAAAAATATAAACTATGATGAGGGAAAAATGGAACAACCAGAAGTAAAACAACCGAATAATAGCGGCGGCAACAAGCTCCACTGGCTAGAGATAACAGAATTTATTTGTTTGGCAGGTTCCGTTGGTGGAACTATTGCGAGCTTTTTGTACCAGCAAGCCATCTATGCAGCCTCACCCCTGACGGCGACAATATTTCTCGAAGCGATCAATAGAACTCGGCTGCAAAAGCTACAACAACAAGACCGCCAAGAAGCGATCGCCGGACTCTACCAAGCGGTGGAATCTCTGCCAAAGCCCATAATGAAGGAATTGGGACTAATAGAAGAAAAACTCACCGCCCAAAACGAAGAACAAACTAAGAAACTAGAAACAGCGATCGCTCCCCTGGCAAGCGACCTGCAAGCTGTAATGCCGCTTCTGGCGAGGGTAGATGCCATGAGCGCTCGCTTGATGGGGGCGGAAAAGCTCGCCCAAAGCCTCAAAGAACGAACCCAAAGCCAGATAGAGGAACTGACAGAGAAGTTAGTTCGAGTAAAGGCCGACGCTCAAAGCTTCGAGAAAAACAGCGATCTAGAACGGCAAAAGCTGACCGAACAGCTATCCCAACAGGAGAGTTTCGCCCAAAGCCTAAAGGCAGAAACTCAACAAGAAAACGAGAAACTAACCCAGAAGCTATCCCAACAGGAGAGTTTCGCCCAAAGCCTAAAGGCAGAAACTAGCGAAGAAGAGAGCAAGTTAAAAGAAGCGATCGCCAAACTGCAGCAAGGACTCAAAACCCTAGAACCAGTACCGACCCAAATACAAGAACTAACTCAACGACAAGAGCCCCTAGAACGGCAACAACAAGAAATCCTAACCGAGAGCTTGCCTCGGGCGGCCGAAGCGATCGAACAGCTAAAAGACCGCACTAAAGTAATAGGATTAATAGAAGAAGACATAAGCAAGATTAACGGCGAAATCGAAGAATTAGCCTACCAGCTAGACAAGATACCCGAAGCCACAGAACCAGACTTCAGCAAAATCGAAGCAGCGATCGCCTCATTGCAAAAACGACTAAACCTCCATCCCATCAAATACAAAGCCTCCATACTCAAAGGAAAAGACCTCAGCAACACCTATCTCCACCAAGCGCAATTCGGCTACGCCAACCTCAAAGGCATCAACTTAAAAGGTTCCGACCTCGCTGGAGCTAACCTCGCTCGGGTAAACCTAAGCGGTGCGAATTTGAGCGAGGCCCTTTTGGCAGATGCGAACCTGAGCAAAGCCAAACTGGGGGGAGCCGAGCTCCAAAAAGTCGATCTCTCCTACGCCAACCTCAAGGGTGCGGAGCTCGAAGAAGTCAATCTTTCCTCTGCCAACCTCAACGCTGCGGACTTATCTGGTGCTAACCTCAGCGGCGCTAACCTCGCCTCTGCCAACGTCACAGATGGAGACCTCAGCAATGCCAATCTCCAAAACGCCAACCTCAGCGGTGCCAACTTCAGCGGCGGGGATCTGGCCAATGCAGACTTAAGCGGTGCTAATCTCAGCAATGCTAACTTGTCTTATGTCGATCTCAGCAATGCTAACCTCCGTAACGTCAATCTCCGGGGTGCGAAGTTATGGAATACTAACCTCACCAACGCCAACCTCGCAGGGGCGATCGTCGATGGGACTACCAAAGTTGACGATCGCTCTCCTCTAAAGAGCGTCCTCCAACCAGTTACTCAAGAGGATAGTTTCCAGCCGGTGAGTCTCGTTGATGGGGAGCAAAATCTCGTTAGCGTGGAAAAGACAAACCTCCAAAGCATCCCATCCAACGATGCTGTAGTGGTGCGGGCAACAAGTACAGATAGTTTGTAGTAATCGCTTTATATCAATTAACAATTAACAATGAACAATTAACAATTGTTCATTGATATTAGCGATCGCCCCAAACCTAGCTAGACCGATTTACTTTCCTCAATTAAATTCAAAATGGCATCGTAACTAAAACCATTAATCAAACTCTCCAACTGCCTCGCCACCACCGGAGAATGAGTAGCTATAGCATCAAGGAGCTCTTGGAGTTCCTCTCGGTCCAAAGTAAACAGTCCATCTTCGAGAGTAGTTAATAACTCCGACGGCACCGCAGCTAAAGCTTTTGCCGTCAGGGCCTCTTCCTGCTTCTCACCAGCCCCGGCTGCCCCTTCTTCGTAAATAAATTCTGCCCCTAAATGCCTGGCGATCGCCTCTATTATTTCTCCATCCTTAAACGGTTTGCGAATGAAATCGTCGCACCCGGCCTCCAAGACTACCGCCTTTTCCTCTTCTAGGATGCTCGCCGTCACCGCCACCACCGCGCAAGGTTTATCTCCCCCTGCTGCTTTAATGCGTTGGGTGGCCTCGTAACCGTCCATCACCGGCATGCGCATATCCATAAGGATTAAATCCGGCTGCCACTGCCGATAGATATCCACCGCTTCGCGACCGTTACTGGCATCGCGCACTTCAAAACCGAAGGGCATCAGCAATTTAACCAACAACTGGCAGTTGACCGGTTTGTCATCCACCACTAATAAACGGTAGCGGGGTTGATTTGGGGCGAGGGCGATCGCCCGCCGCTTCGGTCCCTTGGTTTCCACCTCCGCCTCCTCTGCAATAGTAGCGAATATATTAAATTTAAAGGTCGTGCCGCGCCCCACAACGCTTGTAACTAGGATATCCCCTCCCATCAATTGTACGAATTTCCGCGAGATGGGCAATCCCAAACCGGTCCCTTCTTGGGATTGTTTGCCTGTTTCGGTTTGGACGAAGGCTTCAAACAAAGTCTCTAAGTCCTCTGGG